>CALZFJ010000059.1 GCA_945645715.1 uncultured Prevotellaceae bacterium
AACGGAAAGGCTTACACTCCGAGCAACCAGCTCACCGAAGGCCGCACAAAATATGGTTCAAACAACAACGTGCGCATTCTCCGCTATGCCGACGTGCTGCTGATGAACGCCGAGGCTTGCCTTGAAGTGGGCGGCGATGCAGTGACTCCGTTCAACCTCGTGCGCACACGTGCCGGAATGCCTACCCTCAGCACCGTGACTATCGACAACATCCTCGACGAGCGCCGCATGGAGCTGTGCTGCGAGTGGGGCGAGCGTTACAACGACCTTATCCGTCGCGGAAAGGCAGCTTCTACCCTCAAGGGTTGGGACGCTTCAAAGACCTACTATCCTATCCCATTCGAGCAGAGCAGCAACATTCCAAGCCTTGCCAACGAGCCTAAGGACGAATAACATTCCCATTAGGTATTAACACTATACAACACAGATTGGTTTTAATTTGAAGGTGCGCCGATACCAAGGCATTTTGCCTGACGTTACGGCGCACTTTTCCATAAAAATACACCTAAAAAAAACGAAACCGAATCATTTGCTTATGCTACAAAAAACAATATCAGGCTTAATGCTGAAACTGGCAGCAGTGTGCAGCATTATGGCAGCAACCTCCATTGCGGCAAATGCTCAGGGCGACTCCATAAAGGTGGTGAAGGGACAAGTGAGCGACTACTACATCCCCGTACACAAGGAATATCACATAAGCGGCACTGTCACCGATGAGCAGGGTAAGCCTCTCGAAGGAGCCACAGTGATGTTCTTTAGCTCGCCTGTGCACTGCAACACCGACGCCAAAGGACGCTACACGCTGAAGTGCACCGACGGCGACCGACACGTGTATGTGTATTATCCCGGCATGGAATTTGGCAACGTGATGCGCGAAGTGGAGCAGCTCGAAGTGAACGTGACACTCAAGCCCTACACCGGCAAAGCCGTGCAGCGCACTAAGGCTGTGGCTACACGCTGGTGGGACCCCGAGGACTGCGGCACTCACACCTACTGCAACCCGATGAACATCAGCTACAACTATGAGCCTTACAACAACAATGTGCGCCCAAGCGGCTCGTTCCGCTCCTCAGCCGACCCGATGGGTCTCGACTACAAGGGCACTAACATGCTCTTCTCGACCAATCAGGGAGGTTTCCACTACTCGAAGAACATGAGCGACTGGGAATTTGCCCCGGCATCGTTCCAGCGCAAGCCTACCGACGACGACCAGTGTGCCCCTGCTGCATTCGTGTGCGGCGACACGCTGTTCTACACCGGCTCGACCTACGAGGGACTGCCCATCTGGTACACCACCGAGCCATTCAGCGGGCGATTCCGCCGCGTGGTGGAGCGCAACACGCTTCCCACATGGGATCCGTGCCTTTTCCTCGACGACGACGGCAAACTCTACGAGTATTATGGCTCAAGCAACGAATATCCGCTGAAAGCCGTACAGGTGAGCCGCGACGACTTCCGCCCCATCAGCAAGATTCACGACGTGGTGGCACTCCACCCCAAGCAGCATGGCTGGGAGCGCTTCGGCATGAACAACGACGACGAAGTGACTCTTGCGCCATTCACCGAGGGTGCCTATATGACCAAGCACGACGGCAAATACTACCTGCAATACGGTGCACCCGGAACGGAGTTCAAGGTGTATGCCGACGGTGTGTATGTGAGCGACAACCCGCTGGGACCGTTCACCTACCAGAAGCACAACCCGATGAGCTACAAGCCCGGTGGTTTCGTGCAGGGCGTGGGACACGGCGGAACGTGGTGCGACGCCAAGGGCAACTACTGGCACGTGGGCACTTGCATGCTCTCGCTCAAATACAAGTTTGAGCGTCGCATAGGGCTTTATCCTGTGGGATTCGATGCCGATGGTGTGATGTACTGCAACACGGCATTCGGCGACTATCCCTGCTGGAACTCAGAGCGAACCATTGCCGGCACCGACCGCTTTACCGGCTGGATGCTCCTCTCCTTCGGCAAGAAAGTGGAGGCTTCGAGCACCGTCGATGACGACTCTATGACTCCGCGCAACATCACCGACGACAATATTCGCACCTTCTGGGCTGCAAAGAGCGGGAATCCGGGTGAATGGGTGAAAATCGACCTCGATGCCGTGAAGGAAATCCGCGCCATACAGCTCAACTACTACGACTTCATGACCGTGCAGCACAACCGCGCCAACGATATTTATCACCAATACCGCATCTATGCCTCTACCGACGGCAGCAAGTGGGAACTGGTGGTAGATAAGAGCAACAACGACCGCGATGTGCCACACGACTATGTGGAGCTGCGCCAACCGCTGCACGCACGCTACCTGAAGGTGGAAAACCTGCATGTCCCGTCGGGACACTTCTGCCTCAGCGACCTGCGCGTATTCGGGCACGCCGACGGCGAGGTCCCTGCCGCAGTGAAGGGCTTCAAGGTGGTGCGCGACAAGAAAGACCCGCGCAACTGCATGATCACGTGGAAGCCCTCGGAGCGTGCCTACGGCTACAACATTCGCTATGGCATCTCCCCCGACAAGCTCTACCACTGCATCACAGTGAACGGAGAGTGTGAATACGACCTGCGCGGCCTCGACCTGGGTACCGACTACTTTTTTGCCATCGAGGCATTGGGCGAAACAGGGCGTTCGGCTATAAGTAAAGTGATAAAACAATAAAAAACTTGTATTTCTCAAAAATTGTATTTAACTTAGAGGCACTTTTTCAGAAACCAATGAAAATAAGGCGCATTAACCGTGAGCGAATCCCCACAAAAACCGGCTCAATGCTAACCTTGATGGTATCGAGATAGAAGAATCAATGCCTCGACCAAACATTAAAGTATATGATGAACAGAATTTTGAATATTATATCGATAGCAGCAGTGGTGCTTCTCGCCGCAGCCTGTGCAAGTTCGCACAAGAGCGAAAACGGTGATGATGCAGCACAGCAGGAATCGAAGCGTCCCGCCGAGTTCGCTAACGACGACGAACTGCTCGATTACATCCAGAAAGTACACTTCAACTATATGTGGGATGGTGCCGAGGCCACTTCAGGTCTCGCCTGTGAGCGCATACACCTCGACGGTGACTACCCGCAGAACGACAAGGACGTGGTGACAACCGGTGGTAGCGGATTCGGCATCGCCGGAGTGCTTGCAGCCATCGACCGTGGCTTCATAGACCGCGAGGAGGGCGTGAAGCGCCTCACCAAGATAGTTGACTATCTCGCAAAAGCCGACCGCTTCCACGGCGTGTGGCCGCACTGGCTCGACGGACCCACAGGCAAGGTGAAGCCCTTCGGACAGAAGGATAATGGCGGTGACCTTGTGGAGAGCTGCTTCCTCATGGAGAGCCTGCTCTGCGTGCGCCAGTATTTCCGCTCAGGCAACGACGAGGAGAAGGCTCTTGCCGAGAAAATCGACAAGCTGTGGCGCGAAATGGAGTTTGACTGGTACACCAAGGGTGGCGAGGACGTAATCTATTGGCACTGGTCGCCCGAATACGGCTGGGAGATGAACTTCCCGCTCGAGGGTTACAACGAATGTCTTATCGTGTATATCCTTGCAGCAGCATCGCCCACACACTCCGTTCCGGCTGAGTGCTACCACAAAGGCTGGGCACGCAGCGGCGGCATCAAGAGCGATGCCGTGTACTATGGCTTGCCTCTCGAGCTGAAGCACAATGGAGCCGAGATGACCGGTGGACCGCTTTTCTGGGCTCACTACTCATATATCGGACTCGACCCGCGCAACCTGAAGGACCAATATGCCAACTACTGGAACGTGGTGCGCAACCACGCCTTGAGCAACTACCGCTACTGTGTGGCTAATCCCAAGGGCTTTGAGGGCTATGGCAAGAACTGCTGGGGTCTCACCGCAAGCTACACCATTGATGGCTACACGGCACACTGTCCCGGCAACGACCGCGGCGTGATTACGCCCACGGCAGCGCTTTCGTCGTTCCCCTACACCCCCGAGGAGTCGATGGCGGCACTGAAGGGCTTCTACGCCAAGGGTGAGTGGATTTGGGGCAAATATGGCTTCTACGATGCTTTCAGCGATGCGAATAAGTGGACAAAGCCTCACTATCTCGCTATCGACCAGTGCACTATCGCCCCGATGATAGAGAACTACCGCAGCGGCTTGCTCTGGAAGCTCTTCATGAGCTGTGAGGAAGTGCAGGCAGGCCTCAAGAAGCTGGGGTTTACTTACTGAGAGGTAAGAGGTAAGAGGTGAGAGGTGAGAGGTTACAGGGGAGAGGGGTGATGAGTTTTTTGATTTTATAATTAATTAAAAAATATATATGAAACTAAAGAAGATTTTTATGGCAGCGGCAGTGGCTGCAACAGCTCTAACTGCCTGCCAAAGCAAAAGCAGTAGCGGTGATGCCGAAATGGACCGCTATATCGACGACCTCATGGGGCAAATGACGCTCCACGAGAAAATCGGCCAGCTCAACCTGCCTGTAACCGGCGACATTGTTACCGGCCAGGCTAAGAGCAGCAATATCGCCGAGAAAATCAAAGCCGGTGAAGTGGGTGGTCTCTTCAACCTGAAGGGTGTGGAGAAAATCCGCGAGGTGCAGCGCGTGGCAGTGGAGGAAAGCCGCCTGCACATTCCGCTCATCTTCGGTATGGATGTGATTCACGGCTATGAGACAGTGTTCCCTATTCCACTCGCACTCTCATGCAGCTGGGATATGGAAGCCATTGAGAAGTCAGCTCAGATAGCTGCACGCGAGGCAAGTGCCGACGGTATTTGCTGGACGTTCAGCCCGATGGTGGATATTTGCCGCGACCCGCGCTGGGGTCGCCAGAGCGAAGGCTCGGGTGAGGACCCGTTCCTTGGTTCGGCAATAGCCCGCGCTATGGTGAAGGGCTATCAGGGCGAAAACCTTCAGGATTCAGCCACAATCATGGCTTGCGTGAAGCACTTCGCACTCTATGGTGCTCCCGAGGCGGGACGCGACTACAACACCGTGGACATGAGCCGCGTGAGCATGTTTAACGGCTATTTCGCCCCCTACAAGGCTGCCGTTGAGGCAGGGGCAGGCTCGGTGATGTCGTCGTTCAATGTGGTTGATGGCATTCCGGCAACCGGCAACAAGTGGCTCATGACCGATGTGCTTCGCGACATGTGGGGCTTCAACGGTTTCGTTGTAACCGACTACACCGCTATCTTAGAGATGATTGACCACGGTATGGGCGACCTTCAGCAGGTATCGGCACTCTCACTGAAAGCCGGAACAGATATGGACATGGTAGCCGACGGCTTCGTTGGCACGCTTGAGAAGTCGCTCGAAGAGGGCAAGGTGACCGAAGAGGATATCAACAAGGCTTGCCGCCGCATTCTTGAGGCGAAATACAAGCTCGGCTTGTTTGCCGACCCATATAAGTATTGCAACGTGGAGCGCCCCAAGAAGGAGGTGTTCTCAGCCGAGAACCGCGCCATTGCACGCGAAATTGCAGCCGAGACATTCGTCCTGCTGAAGAACGAGGACAACTTGCTTCCGCTTCAGCGCAAGGGCCGCATCGCCCTTATCGGTCCGCTCGCCGACACCAAGGCTAATATGCCGGGCACATGGAGCGTGGCAGCCGTCAGCGACCGCTACAAGTCGCTCCTCGAAGGCATGAAAGATGCCGTAGCCGGAAAGGCTGAAGTGCTCTATGCCAAGGGCAGCAATCTCTGCTACGACGCTACTCTTGAGGCAAATGCCACAATGTTCGGCCGCGAGATGCGCGACCCGCGCAGTGCTGAGGCTCTGCGTGCCGAGGCTCTGCGCGTGGCACAGCGTGCCGACGTGATTGTGTTTGCCGGCGGCGAGTCGTCGGAGTTCAGCGGTGAGTGCAGCTCGCGCAGCAACCTCGACCTGCCCGATGCACAGCTCGACCTGCTGAAGGCACTGAAGAAGACCGGCAAGCCCATTGTGATGCTCAACTTCGCCGGTCGTGCCACAGTGATGAACTGGGAGAACGAGAATCTTCCGGCAATACTCCAGGTGTGGTTTGGCGGCTCGGAGGCTGCCGACGCTATCTGCGACGTACTCTTCGGCGACAAGGTTCCATCGGGCAAGCTCACTGCATCGTTCCCGAAGGCAGTGGGACAGCTTCCGCTCTACTATAACCACCTGAACACCGGACGTCCGGCAGAGAAGTGGTTCTCGAAGTTCCGCAGCAACTATCTCGACGTAGATAACGACCCGCTCTTCCCCTTCGGCTACGGATTGTCATACACCACATTCACCTACGGTGACCTCACTCTTGATGCCACATCGATGACCGAGAGCGGCAAGATTACAGCCACAGTGAAGGTGACCAACAACGGCAACTACGACGGCACCGAGGTGGTTCAGCTCTACATTCGCGACATGGTGGGCAGCATTTCGCGCCCCGTGAAGGAGCTGAAAGGCTTTGAGCGCGTGAGCCTGAAGAAGGGCGAGAGCCGCGACGTGACATTTGAAATCACTGCCGACCTGCTCAAGTTCTACAACAGCAACATCGACTATGTGTGCGAACCGGGTGAGTTCCAGGTGATGGTGGGAGGCGACAGCCGCAATGTGCAGACCGCCGGCTTCACCTTAGAGTAACCACCAACAAAGCAAAAGCAGAATTGGGTCATACCAAGGTATGAAAAGATATAAGATTAAGTTAAGCCTTAATCTTAGAGGTGCGAGCTTTTCCCAAACCGCATAGCACTCGCATCTCGATGGTATAAAAAGATTGGTTAATTAGGCAGCGAGGAGCGATACCCGTGGAGGGTGTCGCTCCTCTTTGCTTTTTGCAATAAACATTCACAGCAGTGTGTGCCTGATTGAGGCGAAAACAGGGGCATATTAGCGTAAAAAAGGCTATACGGATTTCGTAAGGGGTTTGAGAATGTTAAACAAAGCTAATTTTTGAATTTTTTTGTGTGCGAATCTTCAGTTTGTTGAATTATTGAGTAAATTTGCAACAAAATGCATGTTTTTTGTGACAGTTTAATTGCATAGTAATACCGCAGATGTTAAGATGTGTGCAGTATTAAGTTAATTTTAATGAAAAATGTGGCAAGAAGATATCAAAAAGAGTCTTCAAGCTGTAAAAAAATAGGCTACATAGCACAAAAAAGATAATAATTAAGCGCGTCCTGTGGGAATTTATGGGAGCTTCTTCCCACGGAGACGCAATATATAATATAGCTCCCTAAAAGTGCAATTATGAAAAAGATAGCATTACGCTTTTTCTCGATTTGTGCCGCAGTGATGGTAGCGCTGACAGTGAACGCAGCTGCTCCCCAAGTAAAGGCAACAAAATCAGCGCAACCCGCCGGATCGGTGGCTACACAGAAGTTGACACCTAAGAGTGCAAGCAACTTCAAGTTGGCGGAGAAGCGCATGGCAGGCAAGACCTATAATGCTTTTGCCAGCGTCAACAACAGTAAGCTTGGCTTGGCTAAGCTCGCTGCAAAGAAAAATGCAACAGTGAATGCAGGCAACGTGCCCACTTTCAATGCTGCAATGATCTACAACGCTGAATGGCCGGCTAACGACTTCAGCCAGGTAGGTATCTACAAAGTAGCAGTAGATGGCTCTATGATTCAGCCTTACTACCTGAATGAGGATCTCCAGCCCAATGCAGGCTACTTCTACAATGGCAAGTATTATGCCATGTCGATGTTCTCATTCTGGGGTATGTACTTTGTAGATATCACCGTTTTTGATGAGGAAACATGGGAAGTAGTAGCTGCTTCCGGTACCCAAATGGATCCGAGCTTATTCTGTACTGACTATGCGTTTGACGAGACCACCGGCAAGGCATACGGTTGCTTCTACAACTCAGAAGCTACAGGCTACATCTTCGGTTACTCAGATCCCGAGACATTTGAGACCACAGAAATTTGCGCATTGGTAGATGACTCATTTAATGCTTGTGCATTCGGTGCCGATGGCTACATCTACGCTATAGGACGTACCGGAAACCTTTTGAAGGTGGATAAGACTACAGGTGCCTATGAGATAATCGGCAACACCGGTCTTGAGCCACACTACATCACAACAGCTTACTTCGACAAGAAGACAGGACGCTACTTCTACCTTCTCAACAACGACTATGAGTCGTCGATTTATGAGATTAACCTCACTACAGCTGAAGCTACCCATCTCTACTCGTTCGCTAACGGTGAGGAGTTTGTCGGTTCATACGTAGCAGCTGCAAATGCTGAGGACAAGGCTCCTGCAGAAGTTGAGAACATGGTAGCTGACTTCAGCGAGGGTTCACTCCGC
The DNA here is from genome assembly GCA_945645715.1 of uncultured Prevotellaceae bacterium. Classification (GTDB taxonomy): domain Bacteria; phylum Bacteroidota; class Bacteroidia; order Bacteroidales; family Muribaculaceae; genus CALZFJ01. The sequence continues at coordinate 8,243 of CALZFJ010000059.1, forward strand.
GGAACAGTATCGTTCACCACTCCGACCACATTGTTCGACGGAACAGAGGGTTCGGGTACACTTGCATACTTCATCACAGTAGATGGCGTAACCGTACACACTGCATTCACAGGCTGGGGCGAGAACGTATCAGTTCCTGTAACAATCGGCAAGTCGGGTATGCACGAAATCATCGTCTATGTGAAGAACGGTGCAGGCGAAAGCCCCAAGTCTAAGGTTAAGATGTTCATCGGAACCGATATGGTTAAGCCCGTTACAAACGTAGCACTTACTTACGCTGACGGCGCAATGAACCTCACTTGGGATCCCACTAACACTTCACTCAACGGTGGTTGGTTTGATCCTGCAACAATTCGCTACACAGTAGTTCGCTTCCCCGACGCAGTAGTAGTAGCTGACCAGATTACAGAGACCACATTCACTGAGGAGTTCGTTACCGACGAGTTCCAGGCAGTATATTACACCGTACAGGCATCTAACACCAAGGAGCTTGGCGAGGCAGTTGCATCTAACGCAATCGGCGTAGGTAGCATCTATCCGGCTTACACTAACGGCTTCGAGAACGAGCTTTCACTCGCAGGCTACACTCAGATCAACAAGAACGAGGACGGCCTTGTATGGGAGCTCACCAACGGTGAGGTTCGCTTCAAGTACAACTCAAGCCTTGCAATGGATGCATGGCTCATCACACCTGCTGTGAAACTTGAGGCAGGCAAGATGTACAAGATTTC
>CALZFJ010000060.1 GCA_945645715.1 uncultured Prevotellaceae bacterium
GTTCCTTGTTGCGTGCCATTAGGTAGTAGAGGAAGATCATCACAATCTGGTTACCGTTTACCAACTCATACTCACCCTTAGTGTTCTTGATAACCACACCGATGCGGTCGGCATCAGGGTCAGAAGCCATCACAATGTCGGCATCAACCTCCTTAGCCTTAGCAATTGCCATTGCCATAGCCGAAGCATTCTCGGGGTTAGGAGAATCTACAGTGGGGAAGTCTCCGCTCTGGAGCTCCTGCTCGGGCACGCTGATAATATTTGTGAATCCGAAGTTCTTGAGCGAACGCGGAATGAGATATTTACCTGTACCGTGAATAGGCGTATAGACGATCTTCAAGTCGTGGTGTTTTGCAATCACATCGGGGCTGAGCGAAAGCTTCTTGATCTCGGCAATATACTGAGAGTCGATATCCTCACCGACAATTTGGATAAGGTCTTTGTTGCCCTCAAATTTCACCTCAGTAACGCTCTTTATCTTATTCACATAGTCAATAGTGTTGGTGTCGTGCGGAGCCACCATCTGGGCACCGTCGTTCCAGTAAGCCTTATAGCCGTTATACTCCTTGGGGTTGTGCGAAGCTGTGATGATTACACCACTCTGGCAACCGAGCAAGCGAATTGCATACGACATTTCAGGAGTTGGGCGAGAGCCTTCAAAAAGATAGACCTTGATGCCATTGGCTGAGAAGATGTTTGCAACAATCTCGGCAAAGAGACGGCTGTTGTTACGTACGTCATGACCAACGACAACCGAAATCTGCTCCATATCGGCAAAAGCGTCCTTCAAGTAGTTGGCAAGACCCTGAGTGGCAGCACCCACAGTGTAGATATTCATACGGTTTGAACCTACACCCATGATACCGCGAAGACCGCCTGTACCAAATTCGAGATCTTTATAGAAACATTCGATGAGGTCGGTCTTATCCTCGTTTTCGAGCATTTTTTTCACCTCTGCCTTTGTTTCTTCATCGTAGCCTTCGCCAAGCCACGTCTGGGCTTTGGCGGTAACTGTTTTCAATAATTCTAAGTCTTCCATTTTGTTGAAATAATTGATTATTTTGGGTTATATATAATTCTTCTCACAAATATAGTGTTTTTCACCAAGAAAAGCAAACCTGCGCTTGAAAAAGCTGTAATTTGCCAATTCTTAGCTAAAGAAGTGCACAAAAACTGTAGTCATAGCATTATGGTCATCTACTGAACCCAGTTCACGCACCGAGTGCATGGCAAGCAACGGATTTCCCACATCTACACCCTCTATGTCGATTTGCGAAGTGAGGATATTGCCAAGTGTGGAGCCTCCGGCAACATCTGAGTGATTCACAAAATACTGGAATGGCACTCCGACTTCCTCGCACAGTGCACGGAATATGGCAGCCGAATGGGCATCGGTCATATACTTGCAATTTGCATTTATCTTTATCACCGGACCTCCGCCAAGCGATGGGTGGTTGGTGGGGTCGTATTTCTCGGCATAATTTGGGTGGAAAGCATGGGCATTGTCGGCAGAAATCATGAATGACTTGGCAATAGCCTTGAAAAAGTCGCTCTCTGTGCCACCGGCAACTGCATTGATGCGGCGGATGATATTGGCAAGCACAGGCGATGCAGCACCCTGTTTGGTACCGCTGCCCGTTTCCTCGTTGTCGAAGATGGCAGCTATCTTTGTAGTTTCCTCATCGGTACCCTCAATCACTGCCATAATGGCTGCGTGCGCCATACTCAAGTCATCGATACGTCCCGAAGATATAAACTCATTGTTAAGTCCCACATAGCATGGGCGCTCGCAATCATATAGCATAAGGTCGAAGTCGAGTATATCGCCCACCTCCACACCAAGTTCATTTGCCACAAGATTCACAAGCAGATTGTCTTTCTCGGCACACTCTGTGACCCGTGCAAGCAGCGGAAGCATATCCTTCTGCTTCGAGAGCGGATTTCCCTCATTCACGGCACGGTTGAAGTGTATTGCAAGGTGGGGTATCACCAGGATAGGGCGGTCGATACGTAGCAATCGTGTCACCGGGTGCAAGGCATCTGCCCCTCGCAGAATTACACGTCCGGCAACCGAGAGTGGACGGTCGAACCATGTGTAGAGAATCGGACCTCCATACACCTCCGTATTAAGCTTGATAATGCCGTTCTCTGCTTTAATGACAGGATTTGGCTTTATGCGGAAACAGGGAGAATCGCTGTGAGCGGCAATCACCTTCACTCCGGTTTCTGAAATGGGCTTCTTGCCCATTGTGAATGCAAAGATGGCTGAATCATTCTTCACCACATAATAACGCCCTCCACCCAAAGCAAGATTCCAGTCGTCGGCAATGCGAAGCTCGTGGAAGCCATTCTCGTCGAGCATACGGCGAATTGTATCTACAGCAAAGAAATTACAAGGGCTGTCGCCCAAGAATTTCAGCAATGAATCGGCATAGTTCTTTATCATAGTTGTCATCTTTTTTAGTAGTTGATTTTGTCGGGGTTAAATCGTAGTGAATGTAGTGCACGCAGCACATTACACAGAGTCTGCCCCCAGTAGGTCTCAAAGTCGGCTTTGCAATTTGCAATAACCTCATTAGCAGCCTCATTAGTAGCATCTTTCACTCCTGCCGCCAAGTTGTATAGAGCCTGATAGATGTCGGCAAGGTTCTCCGATATGCTTGAGCTGAGCGGAGTGTCGGAATATTTCATGTCGTCCATGAATACCTCCAGATAAATATCGTCTTCGGCAAGCAGCCGTGCAATGTTTTCCCTCAATGCATCGTAGCAATCCTCTTCAAGATAGCTCTCGGCATAGTAGTTCTCCTCAAATTGGTTCTCGGCAATGTCGGTAGCCGACATATAAATGCGAGGGAGCAGCTTCAGCATCTTTGCCACGAATTCTTCCTTCTCAAAGTCGAGCACATTCTCAAGCGCATGGCAATATTCCACCGACATTGCGATGAATGCCACACTGTTGGGACTCAATTTGCTGTTACTCATCTTTCTTATCGTTTTTAGGTGTAGGTGTTTTTGATGCCCGAAACTCAATTAATAGAACAACAGTGCATCAAATTTCACTTACTGTTTTTTTCTTCATTCTCATTCTTATATAAGTCGTTACGCTTGATGTAGTGATACACATCGTGCGGTAGGAAGAACGTCATATCCTTGCCACAGGCAATGCTTTCTCTTATGAATGTAGATGAAACTTCAATCATTGGTGCATCTATTGCCACTACGCGCCCGGCATATTCCTGCGGGATATTAATCTCATAGCCGCGGCGCGGATACACCATAACTCCATAATCGTGGATTATACGTTCACAATCCTTCCACTTGTCGAAAGCCTCCCAGTTGTCGGCTCCAATCACAATGTTGAAGTGATGCTCCGGGAATTTGGCGGCAAGGGCATCGAGAGTGTTGATTGTGTAGGAAGGGTAGGGGAGAGAGAACTCAAATCCCGACGTAATCACACCATGCAAGCGGCTCGACACCATCTCGGTCATACGCAAACGATGAATATCATAACTCTTGTCGTATCCCTCCTTCAGAGGATTCTGCCTCGCCACCATGAGCCACACGCTATCGATACCGGTATTCTCAATTATGTAATTAGCGAGAATTGCGTGGCCTATGTGAATGGGATTGAACGTTCCTCCAAAAATCGCGATATTCATAGCTTAGAAAGCCTCCTATGCATTAACGAAATCCTTTATTATCTTCTCCACTTCATCTACCGCTTCGCGAAGAATGTCGTTCACCACAACACGGTCGAATCGCTCGGCAAACGTCAGTTCAAAAGCGGCCTTGCCCACACGCTGATTGATAGCCTCGATGCTGTCAGTACCGCGGCTGAGCAGGCGGTGACGCAATGTTTCGATGCTGGGTGGCTGAATGAAGATGGAGAGCGCGGCATCGCCATATTTCTCCTTCACATTCACCCCGCCTTTTACGTCAATGTCGAGAATCACATTCTTGCCCTCGGCTTGTATCCGAGCGATCTCACTCTTCAGTGTGCCATAGTATCGGCCGGCATACACCTCTTCATATTCCACCAATTCATCGTTCTTGATGGCTTTCTCAAACTGCTCGGTGGTGAGGAAATAATAGTTCACGCCATCGACCTCACCACGGCGCGGTTCGCGCGTGGTAGCCGAAATAGAGAACTCCAGTCGCAAATCGGGATTCTTTATGATTTCACCGATTATGGTAGATTTTCCGCAACCCGATGGCGCGGATATTATGATCAATTTTCCGGGTGTCATCTTTCTTGATTTTTTTGGTTACACATAGAGTTGGGCAAAACCACTATCGACTACATCACATTGAGCACTTGCTCCTTGATCTGCTCAAGTTCGTCTTTCATGCGCACCACCACCTTTTGCAGCTCGGCATGATTTGACTTGGAGCCAAGTGTGTTGATTTCACGCCCCATCTCCTGACTGATAAAACCAAGCTTCTTACCCTGTCCATGTCCTGCCTCCATAGTGGAGAGGAAGTAGTTAAGGTGATTCTGCAAGCGTATTTTCTCCTCGGTGATGTCGAGCTTCTCAATGTAGAAAATCATCTCCTGCTCAAAGCGGTTCTGGTCGTAGTCAACGCTCTCAAGCTTATTGAGCGACTCCTGAATGCGTCCCTTGATTTTCGCCACGCGCTCTGCCTCGTAGCCATCGACCTCGCCAAGAAGTGCCTGAATATTGGCAATCTTATCGGTGAAAAACGCCTGCAAGCGGGCTCCCTCCTGAGTGCGGAACTCAATGAGTGCCTCCATTGCTTTCTCCACAGCCTCAATGACTGCCTTCAGTTCCGATTCATCTACGTCGGTGCCGTTGATGTCGGTCTTGATTGCATCGGGCATTCGCAGCAACGTTGCATACCAATCCACCGGCAGAGGAATGTTCAGTTCCTCCGACATTCTCTCAATTTGCGCCTTATACTCCTTGAGAAGCGGCAAATTAAGATTCACGGCACTTGCATTGTCGATCGCCTCGGTGTAAATATATAAATCTACCTTGCCACGCTCAAGCGAGTGGGCAACCTGATTACGTAAATCAAGCTCAATTTCTCGATAGGCTTGTGGAAGACGAATCGCCAAATCAAGCTGTTTGCTGTTGAGTGATTTGATCTCGGCAGTGATTTTGCGATTATTGTCGATTACCACCGCCTTGCCAAATCCGGTCATTGATAATATCATTGTATCTGAAAGTTTTTTTGCAAAATTAATGTAAAAAATAGTGCAATGGCAATAAAACCCGAAAAAAACACGCTAAATTTGCAAAAAAATTGCGTTACTTGGCTTTGCCCTTATGCATTCCTTTGATGTAGCACTATTTTTTATGAGTTTTTTCACCATTTTTTTCAAATTGACAACAGAATTATGGCAAACATATTAAACATAGAAACTTCTACCGACGTATGCTCAGTGGCGCTCACTTGCGATGGCGAGGTGCTTGAGCACCACGAAAACTACGAAGGGCAGAATCACGCACAAGTGCTCAGCTCTTTCATTGAAAGCGTGATGAAATATGCCACTTCACGCGAAATCAAGCTCGATGCCGTGGCTGTGAGTCTTGGTCCGGGTTCCTACACCGGACTGCGAATAGGACTTTCAGAGGCAAAAGGCTTGTGCTTCGGGCTTAGTGTGCCGCTCATTGGCATTAACACACTGAAGCTACTCACAGTGGAGGTGATGTTCCGCCACTTCTTCGAGGAGGAAATCTATTTCGCGCCAATGATTGATGCACGCCGCAAAGAGGTATATACTGCAGTGTATGACAACGCACTCCGCGAGGTAATGCCCGCCCAACCGCTCATTCTCGACGAAAACTCCTATGCTGAGTTTCTCGCCACTCACAAAGTGGCATTCTTCGGCAATGGTTCCGACAAGGCACGCGACATCATCAGCCACCAAAACGCTATCTTTTTCGAGGGCGTGAAGCCTGTAGCACTCACAATGCTCGCTCTTGCCGAAAAAGCCGTGCGGGAAAACGACTACATAGATGTGGCTTATTCCACACCTCTTTACTTGAAAGAGTATCAGACCACAGTGCCAAAGAGCAAAATCTGACGTTTAGCAGGTTTAACATCACTCCCACTAATTATCAACTCACAAAACTTCACACATATAACAATATATGAATTTTGCAAAAAACATATTGCTGCTTTTCCTGTCGCCAGCCGATGCCTGGGACAACATCAAAAAATACAGTGTACCCGTAGGCTTAATGCTATCAAAGGTTCTCTATCCTATGCTGGCTGTGCTGGCTGTCACTGCATTTGCCGAGATGTTCTATCGTGAAGAAGCTTCTTTGGCCTATTGCATACAAAAGGCCATTATCGATTTTGCAAAGTACTTCTTTGCCTATCACATTTGCAGCTACATTCTCACAGGCTTCTTTCCTCCGGTGGTCAACAACAAAGAAACTGCCAACCGCGTGAACATCTCCATCATTTACAATTTCAGCGTGTTGATCCTTCTCAATATTATAAATAACCTCTTGCCTACGCCATGGTTATTTATCAATATTTTCTATCTCTATGTGTTTATTACATCGCATAAAGCGGCTGAATATATCGGTGTGAAAAGCAACCACATCTTCCTCTATATCTTGGCTGCTTTCTGCATTGTAGTTCCGTTCTTCATCGGTTATCTGCTCAATATTTCTCTCTCTTTCACTCATGCAGGTGCCTGACTTGCTCACTTATAACATTACAGAATTATGGCTCAAAACAATATCAACATAAAGAACCGTCGCGCAGCTTTCGATTATGAAATAAGCGACACTTTCACTGCCGGAATTGTACTCACCGGCACCGAAATAAAATCAATCCGCCTTGGCAAAGCGGGACTGACCGACACTTTCTGCTTCATCAATAATGGCGAAGTGTGGGTTAAGAATATGTATATTGCCGAATATGAGTTTGGCTCATATAATAATCACGCTGCCCGCCGCGACCGTAAGCTGCTACTCAACCGAAAGGAAATTGGCACGCTGCAGAAGTATAGCCAGCAGAGTGGTTTCACCATTGTACCATTGCGAGTTTTCATCAACGACCGTGGCCTCGCCAAGATGGTTATTGGCATCGGTCGAGGCAAAAAATCGTTCGACAAGCGCCAATCAATCAAAGAGCGCGAGGATAAGCGCATCATGGATCGCATGATGAAGAAATAAATCCCCACACATTCCCCTAAACTTTATCTGCCTTACGACACACTATCACCACCATCTCACCCGACGCGGTAGTTGTGCCGAAGAGATAACGATCACCACCGTCTGACAACTTCAGGCGGTTTTTTAATTGCTCTGCTGTCAGCTTGAAATTGCGCACACTCACATTCATGCGCTTCTCGCCCTTCAATGCTGCCTTCACCGCCTTCTCCTTGAATGGCATCGCACTCTCCACTACAAATGCCCGCCCGGGGAAGTCAGGGAGGAATTCATCGGCAGTAAACAGATGCGAGTGTTGCGCAATCTTATCCACACCATAACGCTCTACAAGCACAGCAAATGCCCCGGTCTTCATCACCGACGCATTAGGCTCATACAAGTATTGCCGCACACTCTCCGCATATCGTTCGGTGTGCAATCGGCTTTCGGAGTAGGGGAGCGACACCTCCTCACGGCATTTGTCGGCCACGAAATTCACACAATGCAGAATAACGTCATTGCCCGGACTATCGTCAATTTCAGATAATGACGACTTTTTTTTATATTCGGTTAAATCCACCTTAAAAAACAACTCCTTACACTCATTGCGAAGCGACACAACCCACACATCGGTCACTCCAACCACCTCACGAAGCACCTGTGTAACATCGAGCATGGGTGAAGCCTTCACATATAATATAGGCGCAACTTTAGAGATCGCAGGAAGCAACTTTAGCACATCTGGCTCACAATCAGCAAGTCCATACACCCGACTTTGGTTAGTTCCTCGCCGCGCCGGGTCGATAAACACGGCATCAAAACTATCAGCAGGCTGATTTAGGATATACTCAACTGAATCACCATCAATCACCTCAATATTGCTGCGCAACCTTCCCATATTATATCTGCTCACTGTTGCCGTAGTCTCATTCATCTCAATCGATACCACACGCTTAGCTCTTGACGCAATATAATAATCATCAATACATAGTCCGGCTGTCATATCAAGCACTCGCTCCACATCACCGACAATCTCAGCGTGATATTTGGCAATCTCCTCGCAAGTTGCCTGCTCTGTGGCAAGAACCGACGGAAAGAGAAATCCAGGGTCGGCAAATATCTCCGGCAACTTGCGGCGTATGCGCTTGCGACACTCTATCTGAGTGATCGCAAAATCCACATCAAACCCCGCATCAGTGCAGCGCCTCAGTCTCAAGCGATTCACATCATCGGCCTCATGCTCAGCCACAAACTTGAAAAAAGCCTCATTTATCCTTATATTATCCATTCAGTAGTATTTGTGCCTTTTAGTCTTGTAAAGGTACTACATTTTCGCTATATTTGCAAACACTTATAAAGAAGTATCACTAATGGCACGACATAATTTATTAGGACAAATAGGGGAGGATATGGCAGCCGAATACCTCATAAAGAATGGCTATATCGTGCGTGAGCGTAATTGGAGGCTCAATAAGCTTGAAATCGACATCGTTGCCGAAAAAGGCAACCGGATAATCATCGTAGAAGTAAAAACCCGAGCACTCAACACTATGGTAAATCCACTCGATGCCATTACTTCAGCCAAAATCAGACACATGGTGAATGCAGCCAATGCCTATATGCGCTACAACCATCTGCCGCACGAGGTGCAGTTCGACATTATCACAATCGTTGGCGACAACCGAGAGAATGCCCAAATCACACACATCAGTGACGCTTTCCGTCCGCCACTGCGAACCTACCGTTAGCAGCATTAATCTCTTTGATGGGAGCTTTCCGCCCGCCACTGCTAACTTACCGTTAGCATTA
>CALZFJ010000061.1 GCA_945645715.1 uncultured Prevotellaceae bacterium
ATATTCTAATCAACGGGTGTTACAGTTACAGTTATTTTCAAGTTTTGGTCGCGGGTTATGGTGCTATACAGTCCCGGGGTGTCTCCATTACGGTCGGGAAATAGAGGGTCGAGAATCATGGGGAAATCATCGGCTCCTGCCGTGATGATAGGATCCTCTGTGCTGTTACAGCTGGTGAAAGTGAATGTTGAGGCTGTTATGACCAGCAACAATAATAAATATATCTTTTTCATTTCGTTCAGTTATTGAAAGTGACTTGTTAATGTGATTATTCCTTATCCCACCACACATGGCTGTGCCAATTGTCGGTGCCGCCCATGCGGCCGATAGCCTCCTCATAGTTCACTGAGTTGTATTTCGACTCAAGCTGCGGATATTTTAGGCGTACGGGTGTCTCCGGACCATCAATAATGGTGTATTCATACACTGTGTAGTTGTCGCGGTTGAGCAAGCGTGGATAGCCCGAGCGGCGAAGGTTGGCCCAGCATTCCGACGGATTGGTGAGGTGAAGAATCCATGCTTGGGTGTTGATTGCATTCTTTGCCGATGCCTCAGTGGCGCCAAGACCGTTATTGTAGATATACTCATCTATTTCGCCTGCTGCAAAAGGCTCACAGCCATAACGCTCCACGAGAAGCTGCATTGCTGCATATACACCCTTCTCAAAGTGCTCATCGGCATCACCATTCACATTCCAGCCATTCACGGCAGCCTCGGCAAGAAGAAGCTCTACCTCGGCGTAAGTCATGATTATGCCGGGATTATTGCTGTGAAGGAAGTTATTTGCAAGTTTCGGACGCGATTCCTTATCGAGTGTGGGATTGATATCGCCATTGCCCGGATACTGCTCTTTGAGAGCTGCTACTGTTTCACTGTAGAAGCCGGCTGGCCATGCATTCCACCATGCTGCACCTGGTTCGCATGGTGCTATCGTCACTTCTCCTGCAGCTGCTTTTGCAAGAATCTCATCGGTGAGGTCAACGCGTCCTTCGAGACTTGTCTGGCTGCGAAGCACATCATAATAGAATCGGCAGAGACGATGCAATCGTGGGTCGGCTGTGTCGCGAAGTGTGTTGTAGAATGTGGTGCAAATGAATGTCGGACCTGTGGGGTCTTGACCGAAACAAATCTTTGACAGTGCGTTGCCACGATAGTCGTTGCTGCCATCCTGTCCGAAGTTGAATGTTACGTCCATATAATTAACGTAAGCATCATCGGCTGAACTTGAAATATATCCACCTTCGGCATTCACTGCTGCCTCAAATTCTTGTTTTGCCTTCTCGGGAGCTACGCCCGAAATACGCATTGCAAAGCGCATGCGCAATGAGTTGGCAAGCTTTATCCACTTCGATGTATCACCTGCATAACCGGTTACGTCGCCTGTAAGGCGGTCGGTACCTTTCTTGAGCTGTTCCACGCAAGCTGCAAGCTCAGTGAAGAAAAAGTTGTAGATATCTTCTTGCTTGTCATAGCGGGGAGTTGCAATGCCCTCGATAAAGCCAAGACCGGCCTCAGTGCAGGGAATATCGCCATAAGTGTCGGTGAGGAGCGTCATAATGTACACACGCTGTATGCGGAGTGCTGCATTCACACAAAGCATATCATCGCTCTGCGTACTATGGATGCCATCTACAAGATTTTTCACAGCCATTGTGTAGAATGAATCCCACATGCGGCGCATCTGGTCGTTATCGGGGTTTAGGGCTCCGCCATAGAACGCTGCGTTCCATGTGCCCATAAATTGCTGCGTAAATGCATACACATAGCTGCGATACACTTCCATCTGGCTGAAGTCGCCATAGCTCTGAAGCAGAGCTGTTGTGAGCTGTGCATTCGGATCGATTACGTTGGCTTTTGATTCATCGGTATTGAGGTCCTCCATATAGCTGTCGCTACACGATGACAATGATGCGCCGAGAGCCATTACCGAAACCAAAAATATATTGAATTTCTTTTTCATTGTTTCCAGAATTGTTATTTTTTCGTTTGTTTTTCTTTGTTCATTATCGCTTGCTCTCTTTAGAACTTCAAATTCACATTAAGTCCGTAGCTCTTGCGCGATGGAAGCGAGCCATACTCCAGACCCATACCGGTGGTGTTGTTGAAATTTGAATCGGGATCGATATTCGGAATGTTCTTCCACACAATGAATGGGTTACGCGCTACAAACGACACTGTAAGTCCCTTCACTGCCTTTCCGAGTGCTCCTTGTGGCACTGTGTAGGCAAGAGTGATTTCGCGGCACTTCACATACGAGTTGTCATAGATAAACGGAAGCGGTGTGTTGCGGCTCACGTCAAACCAGTAAGTCTCAGGGTTCACTGCAATATCGTTGGCACGATATCCCGTAACATTGCCTGCATCGTCTTTTACCTCGATAACGCCCGGAGCTACAAAGCCCTGCACATTTCCGGCTGCACGCCACGAATCGATTGTCATTCCGGCTGCTTTGCGGTTTTCCTCGCTCTGATACCACTCGGCACGTCCAGCAAGTGTTTCAGGAGCCTTACCCGACTCATATGAGCCACGCATCGACATCGAGTAGAGATCGGCACCCACTTTCACATCAAATACGGCTGAAAGACGGAAGTTCTTGTAGCTCACAGTGGTGTAGAAACCACCTGTCCAGTCCCAAGCTGCATTGCCAAGTGTCTTGAGCTCGCTGCTGTATGTGGGAAGTCCGGTTTCGGGATTGATAATCACCTCTCCCTTCTCGTTGCGGTTGAAGTCGGGACCGATAATCGAACCGAAGTTCTCGCCCACTTTTGCCGCAACCGACACGTTACACCAAGTAGCTTTCTCAAGCTCAAAGTATGGCATGTCTTCCACAAGTTTCTTCACTTTATTTGTGTTCTTCGAGAAGTTTACGCCCAGGTCGATTGCCCAGTCTTTTGTCTGTAATGCACGTCCGTTAAGTGTAAGCTCAATACCACGGTTTTGAATCTCACCGGCATTTACTAAGCGGTAGTCATAACCCGAGGCAGCTGATGATGCGAGGCCAAGAATCTGATTCTTTGAAAGCTGGTCGTAGTAGGTGAAATCAAAACCAAAGCGGTTATCAAAGAATTTCATTTCAAGTCCGAGTTCAAACGAATTGGTCTTTGTGGGCTTCAAGTCCTTGTTGGGCATTGTAGTGTTGTTAATCATTCCGATAGTATAACCCGGATAGGCAAACTTCGATGATGTGTAGTTGAGAGCAAGCTGGTAAGGATCGGTATCGCTACCTACTTGTGCCCACGACAGGCGCAACTTTCCATAAGGCACTATGTGACGGTTCTTGAAATACTCCGAGAATACCCAGCTACCCGAGATTGAAGGATAGAGATAAGTGTTGTTGCCCTGTGGCAAAGTTGACGACTTGTCGCCACGGATTGTTCCTTCAAGATAGTAGGTGTGGTCGTAGCCGACGCTTGCCGAGCCGAAGATTGAATTTATCTGCTTGCAATAAGTGTTCTCCTGAATGCTCTGGTCATTGAAGTTCATTATGGCAATCACATCCTTCATCTTCATGTCCATGCCTGTGAGAATAGTCGTCTTGTTGTCAACCTTGAAAATGTTTCCTCCCACAGTGGCATTGAAGTCGAATTTACCCCAGTTGTTGTTATATAGTGCAAGAATTTCGGCGTTGAGGGTACGGTTGTTGAAGATGCTTGTTTGGAGTTGTCCGGTTTCATAGCCCGGAGTTGTGGGAGCCTTGTAGTCCTCAAATGTAAAGTTGTTGATGTCGGTTCCAATGGTTCCCTGGATTTTAAGGTTTTTTGTGATGTTATAGATTGCCTTACCGGTGAGGCGCCACACGTCCTTTGCCGATTTGTTGTAGTTCTTGTAGATTTCCCAATACGGGTTTACATTATACGGGTCATAGCCGTTCCAGTTGGCATATTCGCCCTGCTCATTCTCATAGTGCTTGAGCCACTCCTGGTTATAGGTAGTGGCAAGAGTCATAAGGTTCTTTCCCACATTGCTCTTGCTGTCGCCGAGTGCCGGACGATTCTTTACATTTTCACGGGTGTAATTGGCTGTAAAGTCAAGGTCAACCTTGCCAAGCGTTGTGTTGGCACGCAAGTTGAATGCATCACGGCTCATGTGAGTTTCGGGCACAATGTCCTTGTTGCGCATGTCGGTCATCGAGAAGCGTATTCCGCTATTGCCGCTACTTGCGCTCACAATCACAGTGTTGGATGCAGTGAGACCGGTGCGGAAGAAGTCGCTTGCATTGTCGGGATAGATTTTGTAGGGGCGCGACTCACCATCAAAGTAGTTCACCATGTTGTTGTCGGCTTTGGGACCCCAGCTCTTGTTAGTGTTTGATTTTGCATCTACACTATATCCGCCATTGGAGCCCATTCCATACACCTGCTGCACGTCGTTCCACTTTGCAAGCTGAGTGTCGATTGTGAGCGAACCGTTATATTCCACTGAATACTGCTCTTTGCCGGCTTTCTTGGTGGTGATGAGGATTACTCCGTGTGATGCACGGCTACCATAAAGTGCCGATGCTGCCGGTCCCTTCAGCACTGTCATGTTCTCTATATCATCGGGGTTGATTGCCGAGATACCGTCACCAAGGTCGTAACCGCCTCCTGATGTTGCGCTACCAAAGTTGGTGTTATCCAAGGGCACACCATCGATAACGTAAAGAGGCTGGTTGTTTCCTGTCATTTCGGTATTACCGCGAAGAAGCACGCGAGTAGAACCTGCTGCTCCTGCCGTCTGGCTCACAACGAGTCCGGCCACCTTTCCCGAGAGGGAGTTGATTACGTTGGTTTCCTTCGCCTTCTGGAGGTCTTCTCCTTTGACCTCACCAACGCCATAACCAAGAGCTTTGCGGTCGCGCTTGATGCCGAGTGCGGTCACTACCACCTCATTGAGCACCACATTGTCCTCCTGGAGTACAATCTCCATATTGGCAGTTGATTTAAGCTCCACCGTCTTATAGCCGATGTAGCTCACAGTGATTTTTGTTCCGGGCTTCACTGAAAGAGTGAATTTTCCGTCAAAATCAGTTACGGCACCTTTCTCACCGGCTTTCACTGTTGCACCAATGATTGGTTCATTGCCGTCGGTCACTACGCCCGTCACTTTTTGGGCTTGACTTTGTGCAGCCGACGAGGTGACATCATCGGCCCATGCTTTCTGGAATCCCGGTGCTACAAGCAAAGATGCAGCAAGCAGGAATTGCAGAAATCTTCTTTTCATGCTGTTCATAATTTTGGTTTGTAAAATAGTTTATTTTTGAGGATGTGGCATTCAGTTCTTGAACACCAATTTGTTATTATGCAAATAAATGCCACTCGCTGTCGGCTCTTGCTGCAGGCAAATGCCTGTGAGAGTGTACCATGAGATAGTGTTTGCCATGTTGTCGGCTGCAATTGTTTCCACAGCGGCATCGTTCTCACCACTCACCACATTGTTAGCTCCTTCAAGCTGATATACACGCACATAGTCTATTAGCATCGAGGCATTGTCGCCTTTGTTGGGCAACGCCGTTACACCCGATGTGGTAAGTATGCCGGGATAGTTGCCACCCACTGCAAGATTGAAGAGTATGTGGAATGGCTTGTGGAAATAATCGTGCGACGCACTGCCTTGGGCAATCGAGGCCGTATAATAAGGTGCAGTGCAATCATCGAGGTAGCACTCAATGCTTTCTTCATTCCACACACAAGTGAATGTGTGGAAATCACCGGTGATATCATAGTCGGCTACCACCATCCCCGACGCATCGTCCATGTAATGCTCATTGTAGTTGGGTCCCCAGTGAATGTTTCCAGCATAAAGTCGCTCCACCGTGCCATTGGCAATGCCGTCCTTGTGGCCGGCTTCCATAATGTCGATTTCACCGCATGCAGGCCAATTGACGGTGACAATATCCTGACCCATCATCCAGAATGCCGGCCATAGTCCATTGGCAAGGCGTGGCATCTTTATTCGGGCTTCGATTTTGCCATGGGTGAAACTCACCTTTCCGCATGAGTTTACACGTCCCGAAGTGAATCGCTTTGCTTCAAATGATTCCTTGATGGCAGTCAGCACCAAGCAACCATCTTGCACTTTCACATTAGCGGTGCGGTCGGTGTAATATTGCAGTTCGCGGTTTGATGGATTTGCCACAACCTCTACATTCCAGTTGACGCCGAGTGTGTTGTTGTCAAACTCGTCGCTCCACACTAATTGATAATTTTGAGCCTCCACAGCAGGTGCCATTGTTAACGACATCAGTGAGGCAAAGAAGAAAGTTTTCAGGTTCATAATCATTCTGTTGTGAAAAAGTTTTTGTATTGCAAAATTATCTACAACTACTCTCACATCAGGTTTTCATTCTATCAATTAAGGTTTCTATTCTATCAAATCGTGCTGTAAAGGTTTCTATTATATCAAAATATTGTGATTATTACCATATTACAGAAAAAATCCTCACCGTTTTTGCAGTGAGGATTTTCAATTTATCTGTTATGTGAACTTGCTTGGTGACGTGCCGAAATGTTTCTTGAATACAGTGCTGAAGTGCTTGGGATTGGCAAATCCGGTGAGTTCCGACACCTCGGTCACCGACACTCCCTGCCTTATGAGCGTGGCTGCACGCTGCAACCTGATGGTGCGAATGAAATCTTGCGGCGTTTGCGATGTGAGCGTTCGCAACCTGCCATAGAAGAGCGTTCGGCTCATTGCCATCTCCCGGCATAGGGCATCGATATTAAACTCGCTATCGGCAATATTCTCCATTATTATCGTAGTGGCGCGACACACGAATTGTTCATCGGCAGGGTTGAGTGGTTCAGTGGTGTTTTCCGTTTCACAAGCCGGCTTTGCATCTTCAACCAGGTGTATTTCAGCATTGGCTTCATGTCCACTTGGCTTCCACTCATTTTGGCTTGGGGCAAGCGATGCTGTGAGCGATTCTACCCGTTTCAAGTAGTATTCACTCATTCTACGTCGGTTAGCCAGTATCGCACTGATTTTGCTCTTCAAAATAGCCGGGTCGAAAGGTTTCGTCACATAGTCATCGGCTCCCGACGACAGACCTTCAATCATCGAGTCCTTGTCGGCAATGGCTGTGAGTAACACCACCGGCAACCACGACCACTCCTTATTACCCTTTATCTCACGACACAGCTCCTCGCCCGACATTCCCGGCATCATCACGTCACTCACCACAATGTCGCACTCGCCTGTACTCAAATAGTTCAAAGCCTCTTCAGCACTGCCCACTGTCACCACATTGAAGTCGTTGCCAAGCGTTATCTTGATATAATCGCGCAAGTCGCTGTTATCGTCAACAAACAGCAATTTGTCGCTGCTCTCGCAATTTGCATCAACATCATAGTTGTCTTGCTCAATATTCTGAGCCTCAATCTCGGCTTGCGTGGGGCAATATTCATTAAGTGTGATGCTGAATGTGGTTCCTTGTCCTTCTTCGCTCTCAAATGCCAGTGTGCCGCCATGCATTGCCATTATGCGACGTGCAAGCATAAGACCTATTCCGGTGCCGGTTTCTTTAGTGAGAATGGCATTCTCGGCGCGATAGAAGCTCTTGAAGATATTTTTGTGTGCCGACTTTGGAATACCTATGCCAGTGTCGGCAACTGTTATTACCACACGCTTGCCTTCACCTCGCGCCGTCACAGTAATCTTTCCATGCTCGGGCGTATATTTTATGGCATTCGAAAGCAGATGCTCAAACAACTTTCCTGCAAGAAAGCGATCCATCAGCACATAGCGGTCAGCCGACAGATTATTCACCGCCTTCAGGTCGATATGCTTTTCACTTGCGAGCAGTTGGAATTTCTCTACCTCACCGCTCACAAGGTCTTTCACGGCAATAGGAGTCATCTTCAGTTGCTCTCCTCTGATGTCGGCCTTCTGGAAGTCGAGCAGCTCACTGATAAGACCGAATAGCTTGTTGCCATTGGCGCGGGCAATGTCGAGATAACGCCGATTCTGCTTGCTCAGGGTGCTGTCGGCTGCTATGTCGCTCAATGGTGCCAAAATCAGGCTGAGTGGAGTGCGAATGTCGTGAGCTGCATTCATAAAGAAGTTGATTTTTTCATTGAAATAACGGCGCTCGAGCCGATTGCGGTAATTGATGAGAATCAGCACACCAAGTGTAATCAGCAAAGCATAATAGATAACCCATGCTATCGCTGTGTTCCACCACGGCTCTGCCACCGCGATGGCAAGCTCACGGCTGTCGATGATGCGTCCGTCATTGTTGCTGATGCTTCTCACTTTTAGTGTGTAACTGCCTGCCGGAAGATTTGTGAAGCTCACCATAGATTCAGTCGATGGCTTACTCCACTCATCGTTGAAACCCTCGAGTTTGTATTGATAGAGGATATCGCTGCTATATTTATAGAAAATGCTCTCAAAGGTCACTTCAAATGTGCTTTGGTTGTGCGAAAGCCCAATCTTTCCATCCACAAGCATCCGGTGCAAGTCACGCTTTGCCGTATCCGACATTGTCACGGCATCATCTTTCACCACGATATTAACGAAGCGCAAGGGTGCTATATAGTCAAGTTTGTCGATTGGTGCAGTATTCACCATCACAGCACCATTGTTGCTTCCAAACACTATCATTCCATTGGCAAGACTCTCCACCGATGTGCGGTTGTATTCACGGTTTAGTCCGCTTATAAAATTGAGATTAAGCACATTACGGGTGCGAGGGTCGATAATGGCAAGTCCGCAATCGGTAGCAGCCACAATTCGTCCGAAAGTGTCGAGTGCGAGCGATCCGATGCTGTTCGACGGCAATCCCTCATTGGTAGTAAGCGATGACAAAGCTTTGGTAGTGAGATCATAGATGTAAACTCCACCACCATCAGTGGCAAGCCAGCATTTGTTGTCGCAAAATAGAATCGAGAGGATATAGCAATTAATGTCCTTTCCTTCGGTAG
>CALZFJ010000062.1 GCA_945645715.1 uncultured Prevotellaceae bacterium
ATCACATTTCGCGACTGGAAATCGCGATACATGAATGTCGCCGATGAGCTTCGCAGCAGCACATCGGTGAGGCGCTGGAAATCGTCCTCAAGCTTGCCCTCAAGAAAATCGAGCCCGGTAGCCTTTAGGAAACAATACTTGAAGTAGTTAAGGTCCCACATGATGGAACGGGCATCAAAGCCCGGCGAAGGATAACAATGGCGGAAATCCATGCCATCGGCTCCGGCAAACTGCAAGTCGGGCAGTTTGCGTATTGTCTTTACAAGAAGGCGCTTCTCCTCGTCGCTGAAAACGCTTGTGAGGCGACCCTTCTCAATCACATTGTAGAGAATGGTGTCGCCAAGGTCTTCCTGGAGGTAAGCGATATGGTCATCAGAAACAATCAGCACTTCGGGCACGGGAAGATTCTTCTCCTTGAAGTGCTTTGCCATATATATGAAAGCCTCGTTCTCCTCCACCGAAGTGCCCACCACGCCAATAAGCGTAGGCTCACCCGATAGGCGGAAATAGCGGCGGTTGGAGCCTGAAGAAGGCAGCTCAGTTATCTCTACGGCATCACAGCCGGTATATTTCTTATAAAGTTCGTAAAGGATTTTCGGAATCATGTCAAAAAAAATGTATAATCTTTTGTTTCACATGCAGTGTGAATAGTTCATCCACACCACCAATGCAATCGCATTTGCAAAAGTACACAAAAATTGTGCAAATCGAAAGCAGAGTGCCAAAAATTTATTTTTGAGCCCTATGCTGAGATGCCGCCAATTTTATCCAAAAATACTGTTACATCAGTCTTCCTTTGGCTTCTCAGCGTGTTCCTGACGGTTGCGGCGGGGGATTATGTATTCGTTGTAGTAGGAAATGATGAGTGTGGTGAGTGGAAGTGCCACAATCAAGCCGATGAAGCCGAGCAAGGCTCCCCAAATCGAGAGCGACAGGAGCATAATGGCAGGATTAAGCCCCATGGATTTACCCATTATCTTGGGCGTGAGGAAGAGGTCTTGCGTGGCTTGCACCACAATATACACCAGTGACATCCACCCTACCATCTCCCAGAAGCTGCCACCGGTCGATACCGAGCTTACCAGGCACAGAAGCGTGGCAATGGGTATCGACACGAGCTGCAAATAGGGAACCATATTGAGCAATCCTATAAACAGCCCAAGCAATATGCCCATAGGCAGACCCATGATGGTGAAACCTATGGCAAAAAGCACTCCCACGATAGAGGCAATGAGTGCCTGACCACGGAAATAATGGTTCATGCTCGTCTTCATGTCGCTGAAAAGGCGGAAAGTGACTTTGCGGTACTTCGACGGCACCGCCATCTTGAATCCGTTCATTATCTTGTCGTAATCCACAAGAATGAAGATGATATACATCAGCACCAGCACCCAGCTGCACATAGCGAGAATAAGGCTCACGGTGCCGTTCACGAAGTTCCACGTCTGGTTTGCGGCTTCGGTGAGCAGACTTATCCACTGCTCGCGCGTGAGTAGCGACCGGATAAAGTCGAGGTCGATATACTGCTTCACAAACTCATGGATTGCCGCCGGAAGATAAGGCACATTGAGCTGCGACTGCACATACTCGGTGAGCATCACCACCATGCGGTGCGACTCATCGTAGAGATAGGGAATGAGCAGCCACAACGCTCCTGTCACCACAAGTGCCAGCTCAAAGAGCGTGATGATTGTGGGCAGTGTGCGGCCCTTGAAGCGCATCACCCGCTTGTTCCACTCCACAAGCGGATTAATCATATAGGCAACCAGGCACGCCACCGCAAACGGCAGCAACACCCCCTTGAGATAGTTGAGAAGCCAAAGAATAGCTCCTATAACCGCCAGTCCAATCGCCAGCCGCACTATACGGTCGAGCGTAAATTCCTTCCTCATATATTCCATAACCTCACTGATTTTTAAGTTGTTGGCACTATCGCCGCCACACAAAGTGAAGCAACTGTGTGTGCAAATTTACAGAATATCCAATAAATCTGCACCCAATCAATTAAAAAAATGTGAATTTCAATGAAAAATAAATTTTTACGCTTTATTTGTATCGCGTAAATCACGTCACGCTTTTTTACCCAATACCTGCTCCGTAAGGTTTAGCTGAGGTGGAGGAGGCGGTGGGTGGCGGCTATGAACGCAGGGCGACTTGGTGCATCGCTACGGCGTAGGTCACCTGCCATGGTGTGTGGCTTGTGGGTGTGCTTGAATATCATTCCTGTGAGGTCGCTGCCAAAGGCTGAGAGCATTGACGATGCTCCTGTAGCAGGACTGCTCATGAACGGACGGGCAATGACATTGGCAAGCGGGTCGTACCATCGCTGCATCGTAATCATATTGGTATCCACCACACCGGGGTCGGCACAGTTCACACGAATTCTGCGGCTCGACACTTGCTCGCTCAGCCACAGCGCATAGTGCGTGAGTGCGAGCTTGGTGCGGCCGTAGGTGCCAAGCTGCGAGAATTTTGCCTCGGGTTCGTGAAGAATCTCCTCGGAGAGCCTGTGCAGCTTTCGTGTGATAGAGGTGGTGAATGTGATGCACCCTCCATCGGCGACAAGCGGCAGCAAGCGGTGAGTGATAAGCACCGGTGCCAGATAGTTCACCGCCAACGACTGCTCAAAGCCATCGGCAGTGAGGCTGCGATAGCGGCACATCACCCCGGCATTGTGCAGAATGGCAGCAATGGGACGGTTGAGCGCAATGATGCGGTTACAGAAGTCGCTAATGGAATCGAGCGAGTCGAGCGACACCTTCGCCACAATCACATCGCCACATCCCGGCACAGCAAGCAGCTCACGGCGCAGTTCCTCGGCACGCGCAGTGTTGCGGCAGGCAAGCACAATGTTACAGCCCCGGGCAGCAAGAGCGCGGGCAATTTCCTTTCCTATCGAACCGGTGGCGCCGGTCACTATGCAAAGTCCTTGGGTAGCCATGGTGAGTTATCGTGTTATGTTTTTGTCGAGAAGCTGGTGCTTCACCTGCACACACACGCAGGTGGGCAGATTGTTCACAGCCACAATGGCAATGCGGTTGAGAAGTCCGTTGATATACTGCTTGCGGCGGTTAAACATGCGGCGCAGTGCATTGCGTGCAAATCGCTGCGGAGTGGTGAGCGCACCTATGTTCACAGCAAGCTTGCGCAACTTGGGCGAGAGTCCGAACAGCTCGGTGGAGATGCCTCCCGGGCAAGCCACCGTGACCGAAATGCCATAGTCCTTCAATTCGAGATACATCGAGCGCGAAAGCACGCGGATATAAGCCTTTGTGGCAGCATAGGCGCCTATGCCGGGCATTGGCATCCAGCAGCACATCGAAGCCATATTGAAAATATAGCCCTTGCAGCCACGCTCAAGCATATCACGGGCAAAAGTGCGGCACAGCCGGGTCACCGAGCGCACGTGAAGATCTACAAAGAGGTCAAGTCGCTCCGGCTTCATGTCGGTAATCTTCATGAAATTGAAGATTCCGGCATTGTTGATGAGAATATCCACTTCAATACCGTGCTTTTTGCAGTATTCGAGCAGCCACTCGTCAGCATCGGCTTCGGCAAGGTTCTTAAATACAGGCTCGAAGCGGAGCGATGGATACTGCTGTCGCAACTCGGCAGCTACGGCTTCGAGCTGCTCTTGCTGGTTGCTCACAAGCACCACATTGATGCCCTTTTCGGCGAGGGCACGGCTAAATTCGAGTCCGATTCCCGATGAAGCCCCGGTGACTATCGCCGTAGCTCCAACGGGTATTTTTTTATTGAAAATGCACATAGTCTGTTATTAGGTAAGAGGTGAGAGGTAAGGGGTAAGAGGTGAGGGGTGAGAGAGTCCTACCCAACTGGGGCTTATTTCCGGCGCTTTTTGATGCGCTCTATCTCACGCTGCATGCAGGGCGGAATGTCGGTGCGATGCTTGTGGCACGACATTTCGAGGGTGTACATTCGCGCGATGCAATAGTTCACGTGGTCGCAGCCGCAACGCTCCTCACCCCGGCGCAAGCGATTCACAAAATCAGGTTCATTCACAAGGGCGCGAGCCATCTGCACAGCCTCAAAGCCACTATTGAGCACCTTCTCAATGCCAGTGCGCGACACGCAGCCTCCCACATATATGAGCGGCAACTTCACCTGACGGCGCACCTCAAGTGCATCATCAAGGAAGTAAAGGTCCTTGTAAGGTTCATTCTTGATCATATATTTGCCCACGGCACGCACACCCCACTTGAGCCACCAGCACTTCATGTAGCCGGTCATAGTGGTGATAGGCATTTCGCCGCGCATCACATACATGGGAGCCTTGCTCACGAAGCCTCCACTGAGCACAAGAGCGTCCATGCCGAGCTTTTCAAGCTCGCGGGCAATCACGATGCCTTCCTCAAGTCCGTTTCCACCCTTGAAGCCATCGCGCATATTCGTCTTTGCCACCACGGCAATCTTGCCGTCGGCAGCACGCATCACCTCCTCCATGCACAGGCGCATGAAGTTCATGCGGTTGTCGAGCGAGCCGCCCCATGAGTCGCGGCGCTTGTTGGTGTAAGGCGAGAGGAACTGGCTGATGAGGTAGCCATGTCCGGCATGAATCTCCACACAGTCAAATCCGGCATCAATGGCAAGGCGCACAGCATTTCCAAAGTCACGCGCCACCTCGTGAATCTCGTCCTCGGTCATTCCATGAACGAAAGTGGGCGAATAGAGATTGAAGCCGGTTGAAGCCGAAATCGGGGTACGTCCGGCAGTGCGTTTGTGCGACATATTTCCGCAGTGCCCGAGCTGAATCGAAGCCTTTGCCCCCTCGGCATGGATAGCATCGGTGAGCTTGCGCAGCTCGCCCACTATCTCAGGTCGCATCCACAGCTGGTTTTCAAACGACAGTCCGCTGCGATTCACCGAGGCGTATGCCACGGTAGTCATTCCGATGCCTCCGCGAGCCACCGAGGTGTGATAGTCGAAGAGCATCGGCGATGGATTGTTGTTGAAACACATATTTTCAAACGCTGCCGAGCGAATAGTGCGGTTGCGCAACTCGATTGGTCCGATTTTAGCAGGCGTGAAGATTATGGAATTTTCAGGATTATTCATTTCCTTGATATTTTTATGTGTGAAACTAATCGTTTTTATAATAGCAGAAAGCCCCTACACCTTAGTAGATGAAGGGGATAATGCGCTTTAGGTGAAGGTCGGTAAACTCCTTACCGAACTCCTCGGCATAGCGGCGGTGTATTTTGCGTGCACGCGGTGCAAGATTGGCAAAAGTCCATATCGCAAACACGGCTCCGGCAGCCGACCATGTGAGCACGGCAAAGCCCACCCACTCCAGAAACTCGCCGAAATAGTTGGCTGAAGATACATAGCGGAACATTCCACCGCGCGGAATGTAGTGGCGTGTGTCGCCCGGATTGCGCAGGTTGCGAATGATGTTGTCGCTATTGAGATTTATCGCAAATCCGGCTGCAAAGATTGCCAGTCCGGCGATGAATTGCGGGGTGAAGAGCCAATCGGGGGTGTACATATCCTCGGGAGCTACATAGAAAATCCACCCGCCTTGCATCAGCGCGTTGAGCAGATTGAAAGTGATACCCGACAGGATTATGGCAAGCGGCATTCGGCTTTTTCCCTTGATAAGCAGCGGGAAGATGAACGAACGCTGGAAATAGTGCAACTGAAACACTGCAAAGAAGATGAGAGGCACCACGGCAGTGCGTCGGTCAGAATACCACCACAACAGACACATAGCGATGAACACCGGAGCCTCCATAAGTACCCAGCCGAGCTTGTTGTTCACCGTTGGTCCCCACCTTTTGGTGTACATAATGCCATATCCGGCATCGATGAAGTGCAGTGCTACATACACCACTACTGCCACTGCCACCATCACGGCAAGCAGCGAGTTGAAATGTTCAGGTATAAGAAAGTATGATATATCCATGGTTTATATGTGTGAGAGAGTGTCAATGATTGTTGTTTCAAATTCTTTTTCTATGCACTGTCACCACTTGGGCTATTGTGCACTATCGGGCGGTGCCGCCTCTCGCTGAGCCCCCGGAGCACGGCTCTCATCGTAGGGGAATATTCCGCTCGGGCGGTGGAGGGTGTAGGTCGTCATTCGCTCATTCGACACGAAGCCATATCCCTCAAGCGTGCGGTCGGCTTTTTCGATGTGGATAAACGAGTCGCTATATACCTTCTGGTCGCGCTGCGACCAGAAAAGCTGATTGGTGAGAATAAGCTCCTTGTTCACATTCCAGATGCGCACGTTGCCATCGAGCTGCCACAGCTTGCTGTCCACATAGTAGGTTGCCGAGTCGCACTGCACCGATGCCGCAGTCTTGAAATCCTTGTCGAACTGCTCCAGATACAGCCCATCGGGGAAAAACCAATAGGGCTTGGCAGCCTGGCTGTAGATATACCACAACTTGGTGGTGATGCGGTATTGCGTAACACCTGAGTCGCTGATGAGCGTCTTCACATTACGCGACACCACCGTGGGAACCGAGTCGGGATTGGTCTCACGATGCACCACGTTCTTCACATCGTCGCGGCAGGCAATCACAGCCACTGCCACCACGAGCATCAGCAATATGTTTCGGGCGCGTTCCAAGGTAGGTTAGCGAATTTTGTTCTTCCAGAACCACATCTCATTGAAGTTCACGCCGATGGTGATATTGAAGTAGTCCTCCTGAATATAGTTAATTGGCGACGACTTGCGGCGCTTATACTCAAAGCTGAGATTCACCATCGTTTTCGAGAAGTTCGACGGCAGACCGAAACCGAGCGAAACGCCATACTCGCTCACATCGTTGCTGCGCACTGTGATGTAGTCGTTGGTGTAGTGTCCACCGATGCGGTAGTTGATGCGTTGCAGGTAGTTTCCGCGCAGCTTGGGAATATATTGTAATCCGGCAGCTATCTTTGTGCGGTTCTTAAACAGATTGCTGCCAAAGTTTGCCTCGTCCTTGAATTTCGCGCTCTTCCAGTTCTGGTAGGTGAAATCGACCTCAGTGGTGAGGCGGTCATCGTAGGTGTAGTTCAATCCCACACCTATTGAGTGAGGTGTAGAGAAGTTGCCGCCCATGCGCGAATAGGAGATGGTGTCGGTCTTTGTGTCCGACGTAGCGTCATATTTCAGTGCAAGCACATTGCCATGTAGCGACTTGCCGGGAGTGTAGCTCACACCAAGTGTGGCACGGTGCTTCTTGGCAAACACCTTGGAGAACTGCACACCGAGCTGCACGCCCCAGTCGCGCACATCGATTACGCGTTCAAAAAGAGTGGTGCTACCATCGGTGGTATAGGCGTAAGCATCGTTGGTGGTAGTGCCGAAAACGTAGCTGAAGTTAGCACCTACTGAAACGAAGTCGAACGGACGATATGCCACACCGGCATAGAGCTGGTTGATACCTCCCTCGCCCTGTCGTAGCTCGCTTCCGGTGTCGAGCGAGTTTCCGAAGGCATATCCTACCGAAGAATAAGGCACGAGTCCGAAACTGCCGCCCACTGTCTTCGAGATGGGGAACTGCATGGTGATATAGTCGAGACCACCGCCGAACGCCTTGCTGTTGGTGGTGCCTTCCTTCGACCACAGATTAGTGAAGCCCAGACCGATGTCCCAGAGGAACGTGAGAGAGTCGCACATGGCGTATGAAGCCGGGTTCATCACATTAATTTGCCTGCCGTTGCTCATGGCATATCCCACACCGCCCATTGCACGCTGGGTGCTCGAGGTATTGTCGGTGAGCATACCATAGCCATACATAGAGTACGGGCTCATCTCTCGGTTTTGAGCCTTTGCCGACAATGCGCCTATCGCAAGTAGCATGGCGGCTGCTAAGATTACTTTATATTTCATCGTTGTATAATAATATTCTATTTAATCCTTTCATCAATATGTTTTCATCGACGATGGGGTCGATGTCGGTCAGCCCGGCAATGAGCCGCGCGTCGCCACCGGTGAGTATCAACTTTAGATTGTCGCCAAGCGTGCCGCATAACCTGCGGTAGCAGCTTTCAATCTCCCCTACCACACCTTGCACCACGCCCGAGCGTATGGCAGTGGCAGTGTCGTAGCCCACCATGGGTGTGTCACCGTCGGTGCCGATGAGCGGCAGGCGGCTGGTGTAGCGGTGAAGTGCCTCAAAGCGCATTCTCACACCAGGCGAGATGCGTCCGCCGGCAAAGCGGCAGTCGGCAGTCACCACATCGAGCGTCACAGCAGTGCCGGCATCAACCACTAAACAGTTGCAACCGGGATATTCGCACACAGCTCCCACTGCGGCGGCAATACGGTCGTGGCCGAGTGTAGCCGGAGTGGCATAGTCGATAGCGATGGGCATGGGAGTGAGATGATCAAGCTTAATCACCTTGGCTGAAATGCGGCCAATTGCGGCAGCTATTGCCTCATCACCCATTCTTACCGACGAATATATCGCCCTCTGCACACTGAAGCGCACGGCAATATCCTCAATGTCGCCTATGCTGAGCGGCTCATAATGCCGCAGCTCCACGAGCTGCTCTCCGGCAAAAATTGCCACCTTGGCACGCGAATTACCTTGGTCGATTGCTATGCTAACTTCCATTTCTGGGCAAAATTACTAAATACTAATCAATAAACACTTATAATTAAGCCATTTTTCACATTCAAAGCCTAATTATAGTCACTTTTTATCTCTTTTTTCGAGATAATCGATGGTGAATGTTGCATAAATTTGCAAAGCGGCTCCTGCGGTGAGGAATCCGAGCCAGTCGGAGGGTCCGGCACCGGGATAGAAGAGGAAAAACGCCGAAACGCAATAGCACATGGCAGCAACATTCTCCATGCGGTGCAGCCTGGCAATGCGCGTGGTGCTTTTGGGATATTTCAGCAGCAGGCGCAGCACAAGAGTGGCAGCAGCTCCCACAGCGAA
>CALZFJ010000063.1 GCA_945645715.1 uncultured Prevotellaceae bacterium
TGATGAGAGCGACAACATTCTCCGCAAAATGAGCTACGTGAGCTATTCTTCAAAGTACAAGATTCTGATAATGTGGCTTCCCGAGAAAATGAAGGACGACTGCGCCAACAAGCTCCTCAAACTCCTTGAAGAGCCTTTCAGCGACTCGCTCTTTATCCTCGTCAGCGATAATGCCAAGGAGATTCTTCCCACCATATTCTCGCGCACTCAGCGTCTTGAGATGAAAAAACTTTCCACTCCCGAGGTCGCAGCATATCTTCAGGCACGATACTCGCTTAGCGAGCAAGACGCTCTCGCTGTGGCTGCTCCAGCCGATGGCAATATCCTTGCCGCAGAAGAAAGCATCTCGCTCGACAGCGAAAACAAGGAGTTTTTCCAATACTTCACCACGCTCATGCGCCAGGCTTACTCTCGCGACCTCAAGGCACTGAAAAAGTGGTCGGACGAAGTGCACGCTTTCAAGCGCGAAAAGACCCGCCGTTTCCTCCAATATTGCGCACGCATGATTCGCGAGAATTTCATCTACAACCTCCACACCCCAGGGTTGAACTATCTCAACCAGTCGGAGGAGCAGTTCAGCACCCGCTTCGCGCCTTTCATCAACGCAGCCAATGTGGAACGAATGATTGCCGAAATTGAGCGTGCCGATGCCGACATTCAAGGCAACGCCAACGGCAAGATTGTCCTCTTTGATTTTGCAATTAAAATCACTATTCTTATCAAAAAATAGTATCACCCTTTATTTACCTCTGCGATGGATACCTCTGCCCGAATCCCTTTCTTGCGCTTTGTGGCACGCGCTTTTGTTGAAAACCATGTCGGCGAATTACACAATTTCTGCTTCGTGTTTCCTAACCGTCGCAGCAGCGTCTTCTTTATCGAAGAATTGTCGAAAATCGCAGGGAACACCATGCTTTCGCCTTGCGTCACAAGCATCAACGATTTCCTCACCGAACTCACCGACAGCGTAGAGCCATCGAAGATAGAGCAGCTATTTATCCTATATCAGGAATATCAGCGCATCATGAGCGAAAGTGCCGAGCCATTCGATCGCTTCTCCTATTGGGGCGATGTTATCCTTAACGACTTCAACGACGTGGATAAATACCTCGCTGAGCCCAAGAGAATATTCAATAACATTCGCAACCTCAAGAACATATCTTCCAATTTCCTCACCGAGGAGCAGATTCAGGTGATTGAGGAGTATTTTGGTACCACCGACAACCATCGTGTCACCGACGACAAATTCTGGAACGACCCATCGGTATATGGCGAGAAGGCGGTTGACCGTTTTGTGAAGATTTGGGACAAACTCTATGAAATTTACGTCAGTTTCAATAGTCGCCTGAGTGAGCAGCATCTGTCTTACTCCGGTAGAATCTACCGTGAGGCAGTGCAGCGTGTTTCGAGTATGGGTGCTGAAGATTTTGCTTTCAGCAAATATGTCTTCGTGGGCTTCAATGTGCTCTCGCTCTCCGAAATAAAGATTTTCGGGGCTCTCGACGACAAGGGCATTGCCGACTTCTACTGGGATTGCAACTCACCTGCCTTGCGCGACCCTGCCAACAAGGCCTCGTGGTTCATTTCCAGAAACATGAAAAAGTTCCGTTCAAAGCTTCATATCGACCAACCCGAAATAACCGATTTCTGCCCTATCGATGTGATTGGTGTTCCGTCAAACATCGGTCAGGTGAAATACACATCTCGTGTGCTCGATGAGCTTATCGACTCCGGGGCTATCTCCGACACTCACAATGCCATCAACACAGCCATCGTTCTTCCCGACGAAGGACTGTTTATGCCTCTTCTCGACTCTCTCAACGACCGCATCACAGGCGTAAACATCACCATGGGATATCCCTTGCGCCTATCCGACATTGCAGTCCTCGTCAATCGCATTGCGCACCTCCACAAGCAGTCACGCAAGAGTGGCAACGACGTTATTTTCTTCCATGAAGACGTTAAAGACCTTATCTCCCACCCTTTCATGAGGCTTATCAACGAGGAGCAGTGCGCATACCTCAGCAAATATATGGCAGTCAGCGGGCGGTTCTATATAACATTCTCAAAAATCCAAGAGCTTTTAAGCCAACACACCGAAAACGAAAGTTCCGATACGGCTTCACTTGAGATTATCTTTAAGCCCGTTCCTTCAGAATATACAAGCAATATGCTGCTCGCCTTCATCAACAGGATTCTTAAATTCGTGGAAGCCGGGCTGCTTGCCAACGGCCGGATTCCCGCCGAATCGGTCACTATGGGTATGATTTCCAAGTTTATGGATAGCCTCACCATTCTCTCGGGAACAATTGCCAAATACGACATCGCAATGAACGAGAACACGTTCTTCTATCTCGTTGGCCGCACGGTTTCGTCGGTTGCAATAGCCTTTGAGGGCGAACCACTTCATGGTCTCCAGATTATGGGAGTGCTCGAAACCCGTTGCCTCGACTTCGACAACGTGATAATCCTCTCGATGAATGAGCGCGTGTTCCCTCGCAAGCACTATTCACGCTCCTTCATTCCTGCCAACTTGCGGCGCGGCTTCGGTATGGCAACCGTAGAGTTTCAAGATTGCATGTATGCCTACTACTTCTACCGCCTCATCTCTCGCGCAAAGCGCGTCACCCTGCTCTACGATGCACGCCGCCAGTCAATCGGCTCGGGCGAGTATTCACGCTACATCGAGCAGCTCCGTATTCTCTATCCTAAGGCACCTGTCAGCCACAAGGTGCTCGATTTCTCCATCAATGCCCCGGGCGACCTCAAGATTGAAGTGGAGAAGAACGACCGTATCATGGAGCGCATCAACCGCTATTTCACCCCTGGGTCAGGCTACTACCTCTCGGCAAGCGCTATCAACAAGTATATCAACTGCCCCCTTTCGTTCTACTTTGAGAAAGTCGAGGATTTCAAGATTGCCGACGATGTGAAGGAGTTTATGGACGCCAGCACCCTCGGAACCATCGTGCACGATGTGATGAAAGACCTCTACTCAAACCGTAGAATTATCACAAAAGCAGTTATCGATAGCCTCCGACCTCAAGTCGGACCCCTCGTGAAAAAGTATATCAACGAGCACTACACCCATAATGAAAACGGCGATGAAGAAACCGGAGAAACCGAAATCGTCGGTCAGGCAATCAACTATTTTGTGAACAGCATTCTCACCTACGACAGCAACCTCGGCAAGTTCCGCTTCATCATGGGCGAGCAGGAGCAGAAGGTCCACTGGAATGGTATGAACATTCGCCAATATATCGACCGTGTAGATGCCATTATCGACGAAAATGGGAATGAGCACATTCGCATCGTTGATTACAAGACAGGCGCCGACCCCACCTCAGCATCTTCAGTTGCTCATTTTATTACTGATATAGGTGGGAAGCGCTGCAAGGCGATGCTTCAGCTAATGCTCTACTGCAACGTTTACGCCCACGACAAAGGATTGGACGACACTCCCATACAGCCAGTGATCTACAAAGTGCAGAAAATGAGCGATTCGGGCTTCAAAGTCGATAAAAAAGACATCACCAACTATTACGACATCAATAAAGAATTCCTTGATGTGCTCAATGCGATCAAGGATGAACTTTTGTCCAAAGATACGAAATTCAAGCAAACCGGCAGTCCCAGCCACTGCTCTTACTGCAAGTATGCAGCATTCTGCCACCGCTAAAATTCTCCTTTCGCCGATTTTATTGTAACTATTTAGTTAATTTGTTTGGAGAATTGGCGAAATGATTGTAATTTTGTCGGTTGATGAAACAGTGGTTTTCCATAGTGTCTCTTTGCATGGTGGCTGTGTTCATGTTCAGCTCTGTGCTGCAATTCCACCATCACGATGCCGACGGCAATGTTGTCGTCTATGATGTCAATGCGCCTTTCTCTATCGAAAGTCACAGCTTCTGCAAGCATCACCACTGCGCCGACCATGACTCTAATCACGATGACGACTGCTGCACCTTGAAGCTAAGCACGCAGAAAGCCTCGCGTCCCACCACCGTCCAAAGCGACCAGCTTTGCTTCTCGCTCCTGTTCATCGGCATTCTCAACCACACCATCGGCGAATTGTTTGCCGATGCTTCAACTCCGCATTTCATTCAGCGCATAATAGGCTCGTTATCAAGCATAAAGCACCATATAGTAGGGCTTCGTGCGCCTCCTTACTGCCACTAATACCCCCTAAATATTTCTTTTTGTGAGTGTCAAGGCATAACTATGCAGTGGCATTATCTCTTTATAATTCACAATCTTTGTAATATTAACTAAAAACTTCTCATAAAGACATTATGAAAATCAATTATCTGTCAATTTTTGCAGCATTGTCGATGATGCCTGCCCTATTTGCCTGTGGTGGAAGCAACACTTCGACCGACGCACACCACCATGACAACGAGATGCACGACCATGAGGGCGAGCATGAGCACGAACACGCTGCCGGTGAAATTGAATTTTCTCACGAACAAGCCGAGCGTTTCGGTGTAAAGACTACAAAAGTGGCAAAAACCGACTTCAATGAGGTGCTAAGCGTGTCGGGTCGCATCGATCCGGCTCAGGGCGACCAAGTCACAGTAATTGCCCGCTCTTCGGGAGTAATACGTCTTGGTAGGAATGTCGTTGTAGGGTCATTTGTAAACCAGGGCGGCTCTTTAGGCAACATTTCTGCCCAAAACATCGTGGGTGGCGACCAGAACGAGAATGCACGCATCACCTACGAAACTGCACGCCGCGAGCTGGAGCGCATCACTCCTCTATATCACGATAAAATCGTCACACAAAAGGAATACAATGCAGCAAAAGAAGCATTCGAGAAAGCCTCAATTGCCTACAATAGCCACAGCCCTGCCGGTAGCGTTGCGGCAAGCCCTATTGCGGGCACTATCACCTCTCTGCTCGTTGCCGATGGCGACTATGTAGAGACCGGAGCCCCTATTGCTGTGGTGTCGAAGAACACTCGCCTCATTCTCCGTGCCGACCTCCCCGAGCGCTATGCTTCGGCTTTGCCCAAATTCACCACGGCTACCTTCAAGCCCACCTACAGCGACACGGCTTTCGACCTTCGCGAGATGGGCGGTCGTCGCGTGTCGGCTGCTACTGCCGCTACAGCCACTCCGGGTTACATTCCTATAGCTTTCGAGTTCACCAACGATGGCAAGGTAGTTCCAGGCTCTTATGCCCAGGTGTTCCTCATCGGCTCGGTAAAGCACGATTGTATAGTCGCTCCCATTGAGGCTATAACCGAAGAACAGGGCAACTTCTTCGTCTATGTACGCCTCGATGAAGACTGCTATATGAAGAATCCCGTCACTCTTGGCATAAACGACGGCAAGCAGGTGGAAGTGCTCAGCGGCATCAAAGAGGGCGATGACCTTGTCACCACCGGTGCAATCATGATTAAGATGGCATCTAATGCCGGTGCTGTACCAGGACATGACCATAACCACTAATCTCACTCCGAAACTATGCTAAACAAGACTATAAATTTCGCTCTGCACAACAGAATCATGATTTTAGTGATGATTCTGTTCCTGCTGTCGGGTGGCTCTTACTACGTGCTGAAATCCGACATCGATGTATTCCCCGACCTCAATGCGCCAACCGTAGTGGTCATGACCGAGGCTCCGGGCTATGCGCCCGAGGAAATTGAGCGCACCGTGACTTTTCCCATCGAAACTGTGATGAATGGTGCCACAGGCGTGCGCCGTGTGCGTTCTTCTTCATCTACAGGATTCTCGGTAGTTTGGGTTGAATTTGACTGGGGGACCGACATATATCTCGACCGCCAGATTGTCTCCGAGAAGCTTCTTTCAGTGTCAAGCCAGTTTCCTAATGGCGTGAAAGAGCCTGTGCTTGGTCCGCAATCGTCGATTCTCGGCGAGATGCTTATTGTGGGTCTTACTGCCGACAGCACTTCGCTCGACAACCTCCGCACCATCGCCGACCGCACTATCCGCCCTCGCCTCCTCTCTCTTGGTGGCATTGCCGAAGTGCAAGTGATTGGCGGCGGCATTAAGGAATACCAGATTCTCCTCGATCTCGACCGCATGAAGCACTACAATGTGAGCATCGAAGAGGTGGAAAAGGCTGCAAACAGCGTCAACAACAACGTGGGCGGTGGTATCCTCTATGAATATGGCAACGAATATATCATCAAGGGTAATATCAACACCACAAGCCTCACCGACATTGCCAACACCGTTGTCCGCTCCGATGAGCGCGGAACCGTGCTGCTTTCCGACGTCGCCGGTGTGCAGCTCGGCACCAAGTCGCCAAAGCTTGGTCTCGCTTCCGAGAACGCTAAGCCTGCTGTACTGCTCACCGTCACCAAGCAACCTAAAGCCGACACCAACACTATCACCGACAATGTGGTCGCGGCTCTCGACGATATGAAAAACACCCTCCCCAAGGACCTGAAGATTTCCACCGACACTTTCCGACAGAGCGATTTCATCAACAGCTCTATCGGCAACATTCGCCGGTCGCTCATCGAGGGTGGCATCTGTGTGGCTATTGTGCTTTTCATCTTCCTCATGAATGTGCGCACCACCTTCATATCACTCATGGCGCTTCCGCTTTCAGTGATTGTCGCCATTATCATTCTGCACCTCTTCGACTACACCATCAACACCATGATTCTCGGCGGTCTTGCCATCGCCATCGGCTCGCTCGTCGATGATGCCATTGTCGATGTTGAGAATGTGCACAAGCGACTGCTCGAAAACAAGCAGCTGCCTCCCGAGAAGCGCAAATCGGTGCTCCACGTGGTATATGAAGCCTCTAAGGAAGTGCGTATGCCTATCTTCAATTCTTCGCTCATCATCATTGCCAGCTTCACCCCGCTGTTCTTCTTGAGCGGCATGGAGGGGCGTCTGCTCATTCCGCTTGGCATAGCTTTCATAGTTGCACTCATGGCTTCCACTTTTGTTGCACTCACAGTCACCCCGGTGCTATGCAGCATCTTGCTTGGCAACCCCAAAGAGAGCGACAAGGAGTCACGACTAATGCAGAAGATGAAAGCTGCCTACGTGCGCCTGCTCAACATAGCTTTTGCACACAAGAAAGCCATTCTCTCTACCACCGGTGCCCTGCTTGTGGTTGCCCTCGTGGTGCTCTGCACTCTGGGTCGCAGCTTCCTGCCACCGTTCAATGAGGGTTCGTTCACAATCAATGTGAGCCTCATGCCCGGTGTATCGCTTGAAGAGTCCGACCGCATCGCCACCGAGGCTGAGAAGCTCATTATGACCATTCCCGAAATCAAGTGCCTCTCGCGCAAGACCGGTCGTGCCGAGCTTGCCGAACACGCGCTCGGCGTGAATGCCTCTGAAATCGAAGCTCCTTACGAACTTACCGACCGTTCTAAGTCGGAAGTCATCAAGGAACTCCGCGAAAAGCTCGCTCTAATCCCCGGTGCCAACATTGAGATAGGACAGCCCATCTCTCACCGCATTGATGCAATGATTTCGGGTGCAAAAGCGCAGATTGCCATCAAGATTTTCGGCGACGACCTCCCCACCCTCTACCGTCTTGGAAACAGCGTTAAGGCGAATATCCTGGAGATTCCGGGTGTTGTCGATGTGAATGTTGAGCAGCAAGTGTCACGCCCACAGCTCCACATCACTCCTCGCCGCGACCTTCTTGCTCGTTTCGGCATCACCATGGAGCAATTCGCACGCTTTGTAGAGATTACGCTCTCTGGCGAAGTAGTATCGCAGGTCTATGAAAATGGCTTGCCCTACGACCTTACACTGCGTCTTGCCGATGGCGACCGCAACGCCATGGAAAAGATTCGCAACCTGATGATTGACAGCAATGTGGGCAAGATTCCGCTCTCGCAAGTTGCCGATATACGGTCGGCCGATGGACCGAACACCATCAATCGTGAGAACGTAAGCCGCCGAATCATCATCTCTGCCAATGTTGCCGACCGCGACCTGCGTGGAGCTGTCACCGACATTCAAGACGCCATAAACGCCAATGTTGATATTCCCGAGGGTTACTATGTGGAATATGGCGGTCAGTTTGAAAGCGAGGAAAAAGCCACACGCACTCTTGCCATTGCATTGCTCGTGGCTCTTATCATCGTATTCTTGCTCCTATACAATGAGTTCAAGAACACCACACAGTCGCTTATCATTCTCATCAATCTGCCACTGGCTATGATTGGTGGTGTGTTCATTCTCTTCCTCACCTCGGGTGAGCTGAATATACCGGCAATCATCGGTTTCATCTCACTGCTTGGCGTGAGCACCCGTAATGGAATGCTACTTATGTCGCACTACAACACCCTGCGTGATGAAGGGAAGAGCCTAATGGAACGCATCTCAATCGGTTCTGCCGACCGTCTCAGCCCTATCATCATGACGGCTCTCACCTCTGCCCTCGCCCTTATCCCACTTGCTTTGAGCGGCTCGAAACCGGGCAACGAGATTCAGAGCCCTATGGCTATCGTCATTCTCGGCGGTCTGTTCTCTTCCACCACGCTCAATGTGTTTGTAGTTCCTATTTTCTATTATCTTGCCGAGCTTCGCAAGGCTAAGAAAAACCCGAATAACACTCAAATATGAAACACTCAATATTTCTGTCAATAATTGCCTGTGCCGCTTCGCTCTCAGTTGCGGCACAAGGCTCTATCTCCGATGTTGTAGCTTCGGTTGAGCAAAACAATGCCCGATTGAAGGCTGCCCGTGCCCGCGTGTCGAGCGACAGCATCGCACTACGCGCAAGCAACAACCTCGAAGACCCCCGAGTTGCCTTTGAATATAACTTTGGCAGCAAAAGCGTCGGCGACAAGTGG
>CALZFJ010000064.1 GCA_945645715.1 uncultured Prevotellaceae bacterium
AAGCCAGCGGAGAGTCGGTTCGGGAAGATAGCCTATATAGTTGATGCCGATACCGGCGAAGAAGTTGTTGTTGAGGAACACATAGTGTGCATTTCCGCAGTTCATTGAGTGGTTTACCGGACCGAAGAACTGCTCAAAGGTGTGGAATGAGGTCTCGTAGCTGCGTCCCTCACAATCCATGTCGTGATTTCCTATGGTGCGGTAGAAAGGCAGGTTGATAGCCTCGGTGGCTTTGGCATACACCTGCATATAGGTTTGCGGAATGCCGCCTATGAAGTCGCCCACATCGGTTCCGAAGAGTTTCACGCCCTGCTTGCGGTAGTCGGCGATTGTGGCGTTCACATCGGGAATGATGTCGCTGATGAATTGCTTATAATCGTCTTCGTAGGTGGCTTGTACATCGGCAAACACAATGAAGGAGTGGCGCTTGTCGCTCTTTTTGGCGCGTGTGAGCGAAAAATTATATACGCTGTCGGTAGCGTTAAGCGTTTTGTAGAATTGGGGTACTGTGCCGCGCTCTGTTGGCACATCATAGCCCGATGGAGTTGTGATATAGACAAATCGCGAGTCGGCGAGTGTGACAATGCGGTAGTCGCCGCGTGCATCGGTGGTCACGAAGTTGATTCCATCGGTCACGGGCACTCCGGCGAGTGGTTTTTTCCCTACGGTCACCTTACCGGTGATGGTGCGGGTGACGATTCCTTGCGCCTGAACGGTGCCAAAGGAGAAGAATGCTGCAAGCACGAGGCTTGCAACATTCAGAATAGTGAATTTAGTGGTAGTTTTCATTATTTTAGAGTCTTGAGATAGTCATCGATACCCATCTTCAGGTAGTTCCAGTAGCCATATTGGCGCACGTGCACCATGTCGAAGAGGAAGTAGCCGTCACTTGCATTGATGCAGGCATCGACCGATTGCCTTACGGCATTGCCCTGTCCGCCATTCTCAAATCCGGTGCCGTTGCCCACATCGGGACCGCCGGCAAACTGCACTGCGCCTGCAAGATACTTTTGGGCGCGTTCGCAGAAGCCCTGGCAGGTCCATTCGGTGGTACCGTAGATGCTGTTGGCACCGGCGTATGCACCGAGAAGCAGGTAGTCGAGCTGGTCGGCATATCCGGCGCGGTTCCATTCCTCGCTTGCCCAGCGAGAGAAGTCGGCGGCAGCGTTATAGTTGGGGCTTGCCCAGTTCACGCCATACTCATAGTAGGTGGAATACCAAGCACCCACATACACACCGAAGCGGAGGTCGGGATTCCGGTCCTTCACAGCCTTGCGGGCCTTCACTATGAAGTCGTGGATAACCTGAGCGCGGAAGGCGAGCCACTGCTTGAAGTAGGTGCTCTCGGTGCAAGCCGGGAAGTCGCTCACTGTGGTGCCGAGGTATTGCTCAAACTTCTGCTTCGAAATGTCGCTGAAGTCGCTTGCCATGCCGTCGTAGCGACAGCGGTCGAGGAAAATGCCGTCGAGGTCGTATTTTGCAAGGTCGCCAATGATGGTGAGCAGATAGTTCTGCACATCGTCGTTGGCAGGATTGAAGAACTTGGTGGCGTAGGCATCGTCGTCGCAGTCCATGGCGTTCACGAGCTTGCCGTCGAGCCACAGTGTGGTAGCCCACGACTTCTTGTCGGGCTCACGGAAGAGCATTCCCTGCTCACCGAGTCCATAGAGGTAGCGGCAGCCGCCTGCCATGGTGTTCATGGCAGCGTTCACCCTCAGTCCCAGCTCATGACCTATGTCGATGAATGCCTGAAGGTAGTCCCAGTCGGCTGTGCGTTCATAGAACTTGTAGCCCGAGGGCGACCACCAGTCGAGTTTCTTCACCTCCTGTGCAACCGATGATTTGAAGAGCACATCGCCCTCTGAAGGACGTACATCGACCACAATGTCGGTGAATCCGGCATTGCGAGCCTTTTCAAGGTCGCGGCGAATGTTGTCCTGGCTGTTGGCAAACTCAGAGAAGTTAGCTGCAGCATCAATCCAGATGAAGCGGGGCTTCGAGGTATCCTCGCCCGGCTGTGGCTCAGGGTCGGGAGTAGGGTCGGGGTCGGGCTTTGGTTCTTCGTTGCCATTTCCCCAGTCCCACCATTGCGTCTTGTTGTCATCGCCACACGATGGCAGCACAAGAGCAGCCATGGCTACAAAAAGAGATGTTTTCAGAAAATATTTCAGTTTCATTCTTTTATTCCGTTTATTTGATTTTAGGGCGCGTGCTATCGTCACGCCTGAAAAATGATTAGTCGAGGGCTACAGCCGAAACCACCGAGCGTTGCTTTCCGTCGCTTGGCTTGATGGTCTCCTTGCCGTTAATGAGCATGCACGATGAGCCACCGCCATCGAGGTTGCAAGTTTCGGTGCAACCTATGCCGAGCATCACATTTGCAACGTCTTCGAGGGTCAATCCCGGGCAGCTGTCGTAGCCGTCGCCTTGGCATACGAAGTACACCAGTTTGTCAAGCTCCGGGTTATATCCGATTGCTGTGCGCGGACGGTTGCTTGTGGGATTGATGAGCAGGTACTCATCTTCATGGCTGTTGATGACTTTGCCCTCACGCACCAGCACCGGACCACCGCCAATGGCAGTTGCAGCCTCGAAATTCTCGCCACCGGCGGGATAGGTGAGCGATGGAATCTTTCCGGCTTCAAGAGGCATCGAAGTGGGATACCAGTAGGTCTTGTTGCTCGTGGTGGTATAGGTCCAGCCTACGAAGAATGAACCGTCGGCACGCTGAGCGAAGGTGCCGCGCGGCATATAGTAGAAAGTTGTGGTCCAGTCGGGACTATCGACCTGCACATTAGGGCAGACCATAGCACCATCACGCCAGATTAGGCTGAGCGAAGCACCGTCCCAGAAGAAACCGCCATTGATGATAACGGCGTGCTTTTCAGCATCATAGAACTGGTCGGGAGTGTTGTAGCCTTTCTCCTCGCCGAGTACGCTGAATGTGGCTTCCTTGGCATCGGCAACGGCGATATATGCAAGGCACTTTTTGCCCTCAACCACATTTTCGGGCGAGGAGTAAACCTTGATGTGACCGGGGAGAGCGCCGAAATTGGCAGAGGCATCGGTCCAGCCTTTTTCGACGAATGGATCGGTGGGAGGCTCAGGCTCGGGTTCGGGTTCAGGTTCAGGCTCCGGTTCAGGGTCGGGAGTAGGATTGTT
Source organism: uncultured Prevotellaceae bacterium (assembly GCA_945645715.1). GTDB lineage: Bacteria > Bacteroidota > Bacteroidia > Bacteroidales > Muribaculaceae > CALZFJ01. The sequence continues at coordinate 3,163 of CALZFJ010000064.1, forward strand.
CTGGCTCCAGTCCCACCATTGTATTTTGCCGTTGTCCTCGCCACAGCTTGTGGCACAAGCACCAAGAGTGATGAGGGCGGCAGTGATTAAAGTGATTTTTCGTAGTTTCATATTGGAATAAAGGTAAGAGGTAAGGGGTAAAAGGGAAGAGAGTTTGTGTGAATCCTCTGCAATAGCCACTTTGCCACTATACCTCGATTGTTACCAATAAATGCGGCATTGCCGCGTGATTATAAAAAAGGCAATCCCGCCCCGAAGAACGGGATTGCCGTTGATTATCGATTCACATCAGCGCTTGATGCAGTCGGCAGTGTAGCCACCGAAAGCCTGCGAGTTGTGGTCGTAGTAGTAGAGATAGAGCTTGTATCCGTCGGCGCTCGGAGCGATAACCACATCACCCGATGCAGTAGCGTAAGAACCTACCTGGAACCAATCTACATTGCTGTTGGCAATCTCAAGGCAAGCTACATCGGTGATGTTGTTGCCTGTGAACTTGTCCATGTTGCTCACGTTGTAGAGGTAGAGCTGCGGGCCCATGCCCCATGCCGGGAAGTGGCTGACAACGAAGAGTGCAACGTAGTTCTGGTTGTTGAATGCCTTAGAGTCAAGACAGTTAGGATTCAATCCCCAGCCCGAAGTATCGCTCGGGAAGCGTCCTGTTACGGTAGTCCAGTCGCTTGCAACGTGTGAGAACTGGCTCGGCTCGTAGTAGCTGAGGAATACACCGTCGCTGATGTTCTTGGTGCGCGGAACCACGGTAGTGAAGTTCACCGGTGCGCTACCCCATATGTAGCCCGAAGGTGCGAGGTCGTTAACTGTGGTCTTCACCACTGCGCCGTCCTTGATTTCCACTGTTGTGAAGTTGCTGCAAGCCGAGACTCCATCAACACCTTCATTGGTGATGGTGATAAGAGCGTCCTTGGTAACGTCGCCGATACACTTGATTTTCGACCCCATCGGGAACGAGCAGTCGTTGGTGAACGAGTGGAGCAACTTGGGAGCTTCGGTTACCGATGATGTCACATAGATGTTCATCACCTCATAGCCTGCCACGTGGTTGCAGATGAGCAGGTGCTCAGCCTCGTCGTTGGTGATAGCGTCGGCTACAGCCGAGCCAAGGTTGATTTCACCTTGCTTTGCACCGGTCTGGCCGTTCACGTAGATAGGAGTAGAGCCATTGCCCGGGCAGAGGATAACCTTGCCGTCGATAGCAGCGATAGTGGGACCTACAGGGGCATCGAATGCCGGCATGCCGAGGTTAGCGACAGGATCCATGTTGAAGAGAAGCTCAACAGTCTCCTTGTTGAAGCCTTGGTCGATCTTCTCAGGCTGCTCTACTACCACGGTGTACTCCTGGCTTGTGGTGCCATTGTGGGCAGTTACGGTAAACTTAACAGGTTTGCTGTAGTCCTGCGGAGTGGCAGGGTCGGGACTGATGGTAGCGTGAGCCGAGATGTCGGCTTTTGCAGTGACAGCCGAGAGGTCGATCGACGGGTCGGAAATCACGAGCGATACGGTCTTCTTTGTCTTGTCGATAATTCCTGAGATAGCAGGGTCGATAGTAGCGAAAGAGAGAAGATCGCAAGCACTCGATTTCACGCGCTCACCGGTGATAATGATTTTCTTGCTGTTGCCCTGGGCATCAGTGAAAGTGAACTCATTCTCCTTGGTGAGGTCGAGAACGGTGAGAGCCGGGCTGATGTAGCAGTTGGCTGCAAGAGCGGCTTGCACGCGCACCTTGTTCATGTATTGAGCGGTTTCATCGTCGCTCGTCTCAGGATAGTAGTAGGGAACAGGAATCACCAGGCGGTCAGGAATCGGGTCGGTGATATCAAGTTTTGCCATCGTCTGATCCACAAACGGACCGCTTGTGAAGATGGCGGTAAGACTTGTGAGTCCTTGGCGGTCGGCAGTAGGAGCAACATACTTCGGGTCTTCACACGAAGTCATGGCGAGCATCACCACCGCAAGGAGCAATAAAATATTCTTTTTCATTTTCGATTATTCATTAAAAGGTTAGTTCCAAGCAGGATCTTGAGTAATCAACTTGTTGTTCTCCAATTCGTCTTGCGGAATGGGGTTGGTGTACATCTTCTCGGGGAAGTTGCGGTCCTGGTCATCGACCTCCACATAGTAGTAGGTGAGAGCGCCATTAGCCTCTTTCTCAATCTTGAAGCCGTGGGCGCGGTTGCCGGTGAATGCAGTGTGAGCGAGCTTCCAGCGGCGCATATCCCAGTAGTAGTGACCCTCGTAGGCAAGTTCCACCTTGCGCTCCTGGCGGATAGCAGCGAAGAGAGCATCGCCGCTAAGGCTTGAAGAGAGTGCGGGCAGACCTACTGCCGGGCGAGTGCGTACGTCGTTGAGCTTGGCGACAGCCTCAGGGGCGTCGTTGAGGCGGTAGCAAGCCTCGGCATAGTTGAGAAGCACCTCGGCATAGCGAATGAAGGTGAAAGGCTTGGTGCACTTAGAGCCATTGGCGAAGAGGTTGCCTTCATCTACGCGCTTGCGCAGATAGTAGCTTGTGGTGGATTTACCCTCGCACATATCCTGCTTCATCCACTCCATCCAGCCATCGGCACCGCCAACGAACGATTCGATTGTGCGGCCTTTCCAGTCGGCTCCGTTGTAGAGCACTGTGTGGGCGAAGCGCGGCTCAAGCTGGTCGTAGGGAGGAGTGGCTTGAGTGCCGCCGGCGGTGTGCCATGGGCTCCAGTCGGGAATACCACCTGTCACTTGCTCAAACGACTCAACCATTTCCTGCGTCGGGCAGCCATAACCGCCGCTCACAGGATTGGCAAAAGCAGCCTTGTCGCCGCCGGGCGAATAGTAGCAGTCGAACTGGTGAGTCTGTGCTGTGAGGTCGAAGCAGAACTGGAAGATAGCTCCTTCGCCACCGGGAGTGTAGGGAGTCTCGAGGTCGGCAGGCATTGAGTAGCCCATACCCATCACCTTGAGGGCAGCGTCCTTGGCATCTTGCCAACGCTCGGCATAGAGCATGGCGCGAGAGAGCAGAGCGTAAGCCACACCCGAAGTGAGGCGGCTGTTAGGCTTGATGCTCACGGGCAGGTGCTCGCCGGCGAAGGTGAGGTCCTGATAGATTTGCTCATACACCTCGGTGCGTCCCACAGCCTCGTGATCTTTCTGATAATCCTCCATATTGTCGGTGTAGAGAATCATCTTGGAGTAACGCTTAGCGAGAGTGAAGTAGTAGAAAGCGCGGAAGAAGCGGAATTCAGCCTCGATTTCAGCCTTCTGCTCATCGGCGAAAGTGCCATACTTGTGGAGGTTGGAGATGCTCTGGTTGGCAGTGGAGATGTAGCGATACATCGAGCCCCAGCAGCCAAGGTAGCTATCGACATAGCTCTTGGTGAGCGTAGAAGCTGTTCCGTAGGCAAACTCCGACGGAATGCGGTTCATTGAAGTGTAGTTGTAACCGCCATACTTAAACAGCTCGGTGAGTGACTCGGAGAGACCGATGAAGCAGTCGCGGGTGCAACCGGTTCCATCACCGTAGCCGTTGATGAGGTTGAGGTCCTCATACATATAGTTGGCTTGCAGCTGTGCATACTCATACTTGCTCCAGATGAGTTTATCGGAAGCAGAGTCGGTAGGGGTGGTATCGAGGAAATCGCTACACGACACCATCGACAGAGCAGCGGCAGTTGTGAATAAGCAACTTAAAATCTTTGTTTTCATCGATAATACAGTTTTTTAGAATGTTAGAGTTAAACCACCCATCAGAGTACGCTGCTGTGGGTAATATCCGTTATTAACCTCAGGCGACTCGGGGTCGAAGCCCTTGGGAAGGTCGTCGATAGTGAAGAGGTTTGAGCCTTGGAAGTAGATGCGGAGCTTCTCGATGCTGAGCTTGCTCATCCACTGCTTCGGGAAGGTGTAGCCAATCTGGAGTGACTTCAAGCGCAGATAGTCGCCCTTGCGGAACCAGAATGTAGAAGCCAGTCCGTTGTCGCCACCATGAGAAGTGTTTCCGGTGGTGAGGCGAGGCATTGTGCCGTTGGGGTTGTCGATGCTCCATGCGTTAGTCACAAGGTAGAGAGGTGAGTTGCCGCCTTCCTTGAACGACTGGGTCCAGATGGTATTATCATCGTAACCGTTGTAGTAGGTACCTGTCATCGACACGTCGAACTTAGCACCGCCGGTGAACTGGGCATTCACGTCGATACCGTTCCAGTCGGCAGAGAGAGTGAAACCGTAGGTGATTTCGGGGCGGAGACCGCGACCGATGCGTCCACGGTCGTCGTAGTCAATCTTACCGTCACCATTGCGATCGACATACTTGATGTCGCCCACGTTAGGACGTGTGCCAAACCATGCAGAGTTGTCGATTTCTTCCTCAGAGCGGAACAGACCGTCGGCTACCCAGCCATAGGTAGCATTGAGGCTTGTGCCGGTCACCTTCTGCCACTCAGGAGTGTTGGCAGCGTCGGGGTACTTAATCCAGCGGTTCTTAGCCCACGATACGTTGGCACCCACGCTGTAGTGGAAAGGCTTGCCTGCGAGCATGAACTTGTGGTTGTGAGTCACGAGCACGTCGATACCCTTGGCATCGGTAGCACCGATGTTGCCATAGCTCTCATAGTATCCACCCATCGAAGGAGGATAATCAGTGCCGAGCGACTGGAGGATGTCGTAGGTGTAGTTGTAGAAAGCATCGAACTCAACCGCCAGAAGACCATTCCAGAGCGTAGCGTCGAAACCGTAGTTGAGCGAGCGTGTCTTGGTCCAGGTGAGGTTAGGATTGGCGATATAATTGAGATACACCGAGTTCATAGTGGTGTTGTCGAGGAAAATCTTGCTTCCGAAAGCATAGGTGCTGAGGAATGCGTAGGCACTTGAACCCGAGTCGTCACCGATGAGACCCATAGAAGCGCGAACCTTCAAGTCGCTCAACCAATCCTTAGTGCCCTCCATGAATTGCTCCTTAGAGATGCGCCAAGCCACCGAACCCGAGGGGAAGAATGCCCAGCGCTTGCCCGATGTGTTACCCGAGAACTTGTAGGAGCCATCGTAGCGGCCTGAGAACTCAGCGTAGTATTTCTGGTCGTAGTTATAGTTGGCACGGAATACGTAGCCCATCTGGCGAGAGCGGTTGCTCCAGCCACCGAGGTCGCTCATAGTTCCGTAGCTAAGTTCGGGAAGTTCGGCGAAGCTGAGGTCCTTGGCGTAAGCCGAGTGACCGTTGCTGCGATACTCGCGACCCTCCATGAGGACGAGAGCCGACACATTGTGCACCTCATTGAAAGTGTTGTCGTAGTTGATTTGTGCATTGCCGAGGAACTGCTGGCCATAGGTGGAACCTTCGCCCACGAGAATAGATGAGCCCTTCTCGCCAAGCACCTTGGTGAATGTGCCCGAAGCCTTGCTATACTCCATCACATAGAATGGGGTATCGAGGTTCTTGTTGCGTGAATTGGTGTAGTCGTAGGCACCTGTAATCTTGGCTGACAGGCCCTTCACCCAAGGC
>CALZFJ010000065.1 GCA_945645715.1 uncultured Prevotellaceae bacterium
GCACCGACGGCCGCATGATGTATGAGGCTTCCGATCTCCTTTATCACCTCATTGTGCTCCTCACCGCCAAGGGACGTCGCATCGAGGAACTTGCCGAAGCTCTTGAGCGTAGGCACAACAAAAAGAAAGAAGAATATGACAAAAATTGTTGATTATCGCAACGTTCTCGTCACCCGAAACGACCTTATAGTGCTCAAGGACGTCACTTTCAGCCTTGAGTCGGGCGAGTTTGCCTATCTTATTGGCAAGGTAGGCAGCGGCAAAAGCAGTCTTATGAAGACGATGTATGCCGAGGTTCCCATCGACGAGGGCGAGGCGATAGTGCTCGACTATTCGGTCTCCGACATAAAGCGCAAGCACATTCCTTTCTTGCGCCGACAAATAGGCATCGTCTTTCAGGACTTCCAGTTGCTCACCGACCGCTCCGCACACGACAACCTTGAATTTGTGCTTCGCGCTACCGGCTGGACCGACAAGGCGGCTATCGCCGAGCGCATCGAGGAAGTGCTCACCCGCGTGGGTATGGTGAAAAAGTCATACAAGATGCCTCACGAGCTATCGGGCGGCGAGCAGCAGCGCATCGTCATTGCACGTGCCCTGCTCAACAAGCCGCAACTCATTCTCGCCGACGAGCCTACCGGCAACCTCGACCCCGACACAAGCCACCAAATCGTGGCTCTGCTTCACAACATTGCAGCTAAAGGCACCGCCGTGCTGATGGCTACGCACAACATTCAACTCGTCGAGGAATTCCCCGGTCGTGTTCTGAAGTGCGACAATAAGCGACTCGTTGAGTGTTGAGACATCTATTCTCCCCTTTTCAATGGAAAAATGGCTTATGTTTCGGGCTTAAATCAAAAAATTTGTTACCAATTGCAATTTTTCTATTTACTTTTAGTAACTTTGCACGAATAACTTTATTAGCAGTTAATAATCTGTAAAAACTTAATATAATTTTCTATCAGATGAAGGTCTTGAAATTTGGAGGAACTTCGGTTGGCTCCGCCGAAAGAATTAAGAATGTAGCTAATCTGGTCATTGAGCGCGGCAAGAACATTGTTGTGCTCTCTGCTATGTCGGGCACCACCAATACGCTCGTCGAAATATCCGACTATCTCTACAAGCACAATATCGATGGTGCTAAGGAAACCATCAATATCCTTGAAAAGAAATATTTCAACACCATTCGCGACCTCTTCGACAGCGAAGCCGACCGCGAGGCTGCTACCACCGAGATAAAGGCTTGCTTCAACTATATCCGATCTTTCACTAAGGACCTTTTCACAATCTTTGAGGAGAAGGAAATTCTTGCTCAGGGAGAGCTTATGTCAACGGCTCTCATGAATATCTATATGCATTCCATCGGCGTGAAGTCGGTTATCATTCCGGCTCTCGACTATGTGCGCACCGACAAGAATGGCGAACCCGACACACAGTATATCAAGCAGAAGCTCATAGCCCTGCTTGAAAAATATGCCGATGCCGAAATCTTCATCACTCAAGGCTACATCTGCCGTAACGCCTACGGTGAGATTGACAACCTGCAGCGTGGCGGTAGCGACTACAGTGCATCGCTCATCGGTGCAGCAATCAACGCCGAAGAAATTGAAATATGGACCGACATAGACGGTATGCACAACAACGACCCTCGCTACGTCGATGGCACAAGCCCTGTCGATGAACTGCACTTCGAGGAAGCCGCCGAGCTCGCTTATTTCGGCGCAAAAATCCTCCACCCCACCTGCGTGCTCCCGGCTAAGCTCAATAATATCCCCGTGCGCCTCCTCAACACCATGTGCCCCGAGGCTAAGGGAACCCTTATCCACAACACCAATGGCAATGGTGAAATCAAGGCTATCGCAGCCAAGGACAATATCACTGCCATCAAGATTAAGTCAGGTCGTATGCTCCTCGCCTACGGATTCTTGCGCAAGGTTTTCGAGATTTTCGAGACCTACAAGACTCCTATCGACATGATCGCCACTTCTGAGGTTGGCGTTTCGGTGACTATCGACAGCGAGAAAAACCTCGACCCGATTCTCGACGACCTAAAGAAATTCGGAACCGTAACCATCGACCGCGATATGGTTATCATCTGCGTTGTCGGCGACCTTGAGTGGCACAACACCGGCATTGAGGCTCTTGCCCTCGAAGCCATCAAGGACGTGCCCGTGCGCATGATTTCCTACGGTGGTAGCAACTATAATGTGTCGTTCCTTGTGAAGAAGGAAGATAAAGTGCGCACACTCAACTTGCTTAGCAAGCACATTTTCAATAAAGACTAAATATTTTTTCTAAGATTGTTTATGAATTTTCCTTTAGACAAATTCAAGCAAATCCCCACGCCATTCTACTACTACGATATGTCTCTCCTTCAGTATACGCTCGACGAAATCAAGCGTTGCATTGCCGGCTTTCCCTTCAAGGTGCACTACGCCGTGAAGGCTAACGCCAATGCCACTATCCTTGAGCAGATTCGCCGCGCAGGGCTGGGTATCGACTGCGTGAGTGGTGGCGAACTTGCAGCTGCCATCAGCGCGGGATTTGCCGGAAATGAAATTGCCTTTGCCGGTGTAGGGAAAACCGACAAAGAGATTGCTGCCGGGATCGACAGCGACATCTTTTGCTTCAATGTGGAGTCGCTGCCCGAAATGGAGGTAATCAACGAGATTGCAGCCTCTAAGGGTAAAGTGGCACGCATCGCTATTCGTGTGAACCCGAATATCGACGCTCACACCCACAAATATATCACCACAGGGCTTAATGAAAACAAATTCGGCATAAATGTGCCTCAGCTCAACGATGTCGTAGATGCCGCTTTGGCAATGCAGAATGTTGAGCTTATCGGCCTGCACTTCCACATCGGCTCGCAGATTCGCGAGACCGAGCCGTTCATCATGCTATGCGAGAAAGCCAACGAACTTCTCCAGCATCTTGAGGCTCGTGGCGTGAAACTAAGCATAATCAACGTAGGCGGTGGTCTTGGCATCAACTACGACGACCCCGACGGTGATGCAATCGCCGGGTTCGATCAATATTTCGGCATTTTCAAGCAGCATCTGAAGCTACGCGAAGGACAGGAGCTTCACTTCGAACTCGGTCGTGCCGTGGTAGCACAGTGCGGCTCTCTTATCACTCGTGTCACCTATGTCAAGACGGGAATTGTGAAGAAATTCATTATCGTCGATGCCGGAATGAGCGACCTTATTCGTCCCGCTCTCTATCAGGCTCACCACAAGATTGAAAATATCTCGGCTACGGGCACACCTACCGAAACCTACGATGTTGTGGGACCTATCTGCGAGTCGAGCGACTGCTTTGGCACCGATGAAACGCTACCGATTACACACCGTGGCGACTTAATCGCCCTACGCTCGGCAGGAGCCTACGGCGAAATCATGGCTTCGCGCTACAATTGCCGCGAGTTTCCCGCTGCAATCTACTCTGAGTGAAGCTTATCACACTTTTTCGAGAGAACATAACACATCGTTCAAAGATATAAAAGAATTATTTTTATGGCAGAAAATACGGAGACCAATCCTACCGAAAAGAAAGTATTGAATTTTGTTCAGCAAATCATCACCGATGATTTGAAAGAAGGAAAGAATCACGGTCGTATCCAGACGCGTTTCCCACCCGAGCCTAATGGCTATCTCCACATCGGTCACGCTAAGGCTATCGCCTTAGACTTTGGCACTGCCGATATGTTTGGCGGCACTTGCAATCTGCGCTTCGACGATACAAACCCTACCAAGGAGGACATAGAGTTTGTCAACTCTATCGAAGAAGACATCAAGTGGCTTGGTTTCAAGTGGGACAAGGTGCTTTATGCCTCCGATTATTTCCAGCAGCTCTGGGACCTCGCCGTAGCTCTCATCAAGGAGGGTAAAGCCTACGTAGATGAGCAGTCGGCTGAGCAGATTGCCGAGCAGAAAGGAACACCCACTCAGCCCGGTGTAGAGTCGCCCTATCGCAACCGACCCATTGAGGAAAGTCTGAAACTTTTCGAGCTGATGAACTCCGGCAACATCGAGCCAGGCAAGATGGTGCTCCGTGCAAAAATCGACATGGCTTCCGACAATATGCACTTCCGCGACCCTATCATGTATCGCGTTCTCAATATTCCACATTGGCGTACAGGAAGCAAGTGGAACGCATATCCCATGTATGACTATACACACGGCCAGTGCGACTACTGGGAGGGTGTCACACACTCACTCTGCACACTCGAGTTTGTGCCTCACCGTCCGCTCTACGACCTCTTTGTCGATTGGGCTAAAGAAGTTGCCGGCGACGATAAGCCATTAGACGACAACCGTCCCCGTCAGTACGAGTTCAACAAGCTAAATCTCACCCATACACTCCTCTCCAAGCGAAATCTGCTTATCCTTGTGAAAGAAGGTGTAGTGAATGGCTGGGACGACCCTCGCATGCCCACTATCTGCGGCTACCGTCGTCGCGGTTATTCGCCCGAAGGTATCCTCGCTTTCATCGACAAAATCGGATACACCACCTTCGATGCTCTCAACCAGATGTCGCTCTTCGAGAGTGCCGTGCGCGACGACCTCAACAAGCGTGCAATCCGTGTGAGTGCCGTGGTCGATCCCGTGAAACTCGTTATCACCAACTTCCCCGAGGGCGAAGTTGAAGTATATGACGTAATCAACAACCCCGAGAACGAAGCCGATGGAACTCATAAGATTGAGTTCAGCCGCGAACTTTGGATTGAGCGCGACGACTTCATGGAAGATGCTCCCAAGAAGTTCTTCCGCCTCGGTCCAGGCAAGGAAGTCCGACTCAAGAATTCCTACATCATTCGCTGCCCCGAGGAAAACTGCTGCAAGAAAGATGCCGACGGCAACATCATTGAGATTTATGCCGAGCTCGTCCCCGACACAAAGACCGGTCAGGCTAATTCCAACATGAAGATTAAGGGCAAAACCATTCACTGGGTTTCGTGCAACCACTGCCTCGAGGCTGAAGTGCGCAACTACGACCACCTGTGGCTCACCGAGAACCCTCGCGATGCTGTTGCCAACTACTCAAAGGAGAACGGCGACGTGCGCGGCATTGAGGCTATGCGTCCCTTCCTCAACCCCGACTCGCTCGAAATCAAGAAAGCATTTGTAGAGAAGTGGTGCGCCACTCGCAAGCCGCTCGATTATCTCCAGTTCCAGCGCATCGGATACTACACCGTCGATTACGATTCCACCGCGGAGCATCTCGTATTCAACCGCACCGTCACGCTCAAGGATAGCTGGGCAAAAGCACAAGGCAAATAACCGGCAAAAACATTCCTTTTGCTACAACACATAAAAATTGGCCAATATCACGGATTTTCTGTTATATTGGTCTTTTTTTTGCCCTGTCACACAACTTTCTGTAATTTTTATTCGTTTTTTTAGTAGATTTGTGCAAAAATAATCACTTAATGCCACAGCGTTTATTCACATTGGTCTCCGCAATCGGCATTTGGAGCATGCTGTTCTTCTTGTCTCCCTCAGCTAATGCCGCTGCCCTGTCGTTGTCAGCCAACGACAGCAATCCCGACGTGTGTAAACTCACCCCCGACAACGAGCCCGATATTTGCAATCAATTGGGAATATTCGATATCCCCGACATGCCGTTCAGACGGATTCCTGATTCTCAAATCAATTCTTCTCCCATTCGCAACGGCCAAGTGATGTCGGCTTATCGTCGATATTCCATATTTGGACGAAACCCTTACGCACCAATAATCGGCAACAGCCCTAAAAGCGACACACACCTGCAAGGTCGCAACAACTCTGCCGATTACTACGTGTTCACTCTGCGGCGCATAATTATCTGATTCACACACCGCAAATCGCAAAAGCCCTACAATGCTTCAGCAATACACACTACTGAACACTTTATCTTACTTTCTGAATTTAATTATTATGACACAACACAATTGCGATACAAATCTACACTCACACAACATACGCGAAGCATCTACGGCAAGCCTTTGCGACTAAACCTCTCACCGAAACCGAGGCATTTGTTATGCCGGTAGCTTCCACAATACTCCGAAGCGGACATCTCCACACAAGATGCCCGCTTCGCATTCTCTCGCCCCCTCTTGCACATCACTTGCTCATCACAATCTTTTTCCCTTAATTTTCTTTGCCGTGCGGTGTAAAATCTCGCGGATTTTATGTAATTTTGCATAAGAAACAAAGAACAACACACCACTAAGGAAATGCACAGAATACTTCTCTATATAATCTGCATACTACTCTCAATCGCAGCATTCGCTTGCGGCGAAACTCACTACGACTCTCGCCTCACAGCCATTGCCTATCTTTTACTTGTGTTGCTTGCTGTGACTGTTTTTGCACTCATATCCGCTTGGTTTTCTATATACAACCTAAAGAAGCGAATCGGAGAAAAGGAAGAAATCATGTTGTCGCTGCTACTTGACTATGAAAGATTAGTCAAATTGAAGAGCGAATTTGCCGATCAGTCCCGGAAAATTAATGAAATCAACAACAAAACCATCGAAGCATTCTTCTCAACTATTAAGGAAATTTGTTCAGCTAAGAACAGTTCCGAAAAGATAAGTGCTACACAATTTAGCAAAATCAGGGAATCACTATTTTCAACGATCATCAATAATGATGATTTCTGGAATTGCATCAAGGAAATTGTTAATTCCCGAAATAAAGGCATTATTACCAAGATTGAAGAAAGTGGACAATTGTCTGAACCCGATTTGCGATTTCTCTGCCTTGTTGGTTGTGGATTTTCCAACAATTCCATTGCCATACTCAGCAGCTACACCAATGTTCATTCAATAAGCAACAGAAAACGAATTATAGCCGATAAGTTACAATTGCCGTCTTCTCTCGATGACTTATTTGCCGTTTCTTCTAGTGACGAAGCATAAATCCGGCTCCAAAACAGCCTATGTTACATCACTGTTTCAGAATGTTACATCAATAAATTTCAACTCGTTGATTTAGTGCTATTTACAAACTCAAATGTGCCTTAAAAAATTTGGTTGTGTATCATAAATTTCTTTAACTTTGTAAACGAAATAACAACCAATTATTAACAAAATGAATAAATTAGCTTTATCAATTCTGAGTTTTTCGGCATCAAGTGCGAGTGCTGATTCAGAAATAATCGATCGTATCACATTGAACGAGAATCTTAACAGAGTAAAAAGAATGGTGATTCATTCTGAGCCTTACCTTGTAGATAACTTAGACTGATTATTTGAGATTTCTATGTACCCTTAACAATCGTTCCACTTATATTTTGCAAACAGTTGTTTACTTCTGTCCTATCTTGATGTTTAATAAGACACTACTATATAGTACTCACATGGTTGTCTTATTGCATCTAAAACTTGCGGGAATTTGAATACATTGAAATCTCCAACCATTATAAATATGAACGAATTATTATTTATACTAACTTAATTTATAACAAAAAATGAAAAAAAATTTCTATTATTCTTAATTACAATCTCGTTTTTAACAATTATCTTCACATCAAGTTGTGAAAAAAATGAAGACATCAACATAAGCCAAGAGCAAATACTATCAGATCCAGAATTAACTAAGCTTTTCAGCTCAATCGACAGCCTAAACACCGTGTACACTCTTAAAAGTTCAACACGAGGAGCTCTTTTAGATAAATGGACTAGACGTGTAATGTGTGGATTATTTGATGCTTGCGTTGGAGGATTGACTGCTGAAACGGGACCAGGTGCTTTAGTATTTTCTACAGTTGCATCTGGTCTGTATGATGATTATCTTGATTATATTATGAGGAGGATTCCCCAAAAGAGTCGATATTCATCTCGTAGTGAAACATCTGTGTCAAAAAAAATTGTTTTTCCAATAGAAAGTGCTACTTTTGTTGATTCAATTGGTTTTTATCATAATACTATTTTAGAAGACATTCAACCAAAAATGTTATCTGTCATTGACAATAATGGTAATATAAACTATGCTGGATATTATAATGAAGTGCTTGCTGCATCTAAGAAATACGGTATCTCGGACAGTATTGAGGCAAACAATACTTTAGTATTTTGCTATATCGAGTCTATAATTAGACCATTAGCACAAATAGATGAAGTTAATATAGATTCTATTATGCCAATTCTTTTCAATGAAACATATAATGATTTTCACTTCAACAATTACAAAACGACTGTCCTTAGGAATATATTTGAGCAAATTGTTTACAACGATTTGTGCATGGATGTGAATCAATTAATTGATTACGGAATAGAAGTAAACAATATGATTTTAACTTCTAATGTTTCAGATGATATAAAAAACATTATGAGAATCACACACAGCATAGCAGTTAATAGTTCACTTTATTGGAATTCAAAATTATATGAAATTTCAGATTGACGGAAGATTTATAGCAATACATGCACTTGAATGTGCTGTTTGCTATGCAATGGGCGTTTTAATAGTCTTTGCTATTTGTAATGTCAATGACCCTATAGGATTCATTGGTGCAAGCTTTATTGCCGCCACAGCATTATATTCTGTTTATTTCTATCCACGCGCAATTTGCATCAATGATGTAATTATCTTGATGAATTAAATTAAGTGTTGGTAAAATGTGTATTTTATTTTGTTTGTTTTTGTT
>CALZFJ010000066.1 GCA_945645715.1 uncultured Prevotellaceae bacterium
GTAAGCTTCTCGCTGCGCTATTTCTCGCTGGGTGTGGTGAATATGAACGACGGTGAGGGAAATGTGACGAACACTATCTACCCCTACGAGATGTCGTTCGACCTGGGTTACTCGCGAAAGCTGTCGGAGAGCTATTCAATGGGTGTGGCTCTGCGCTACATCTATTCTAATCTTGGTTTCAGCGATGCTTCGTCGAGCGAAACCACTAAGGGTGCTTCGGCTTTTGCTGCCGACATTTCGGGCTTCCTCACCACCTATCCTATTATCGGACGCAATGAGTGCCAGTGGTCGTTTGGCTGGAACATTTCAAATATCGGTTCTAAGGTTTCCTATAATGGAGGCAACGACCCGGCTTTTCTGCCCACCAATCTGAAACTGGGTACGACTTTCACATTCCCGCTTGCCGACTACCACAATCTGGCACTGTCGCTCGACCTCAACAAGCTCCTTGTTCCGGCTCGTCCGCGCCAGTCAGACTATCTCACCGAAACCGGCGAGAACGATACCCAAGCCTACGAGGACGCTTTGCAGGAGTGGAAGGACACTTCGCCAATCTCGGGTATCTTCAAGTCGTTCACCGATGCTCCGGGTGGGGCAAAGGAGGAGCTTCGCGAAATCAACTATTCGATTGGCGCAGAGTATAACTACAATCAGCAGTTTTTCCTTCGTGCAGGATATTATCACGAGAATGAGTATAAGGGCAACCGCCAGTATTTCGGCATCGGTGCCGGCTTCTCGCTCAATGTGATTAAGCTTGATGCAGCCTATATGATTGCCACGGCGCAGAGCAGTCCGCTCGACCAGACGTTGCGTTTCACCCTCTCATTCGATATGAACGGTATTCGCGACCTCCTCGGCAAGAAACGCTAATTTACTCACACCGGGGTGACGACACTATCGCCTCCCGGAATTACTTCCCCCGATTTAGATTATGATACGTGTAGGAATGGGTTTTGATGTTCACCGCCTCGTTGAGGGTCGTGAACTTTGGATGGGTGGTATAAACATACCTTACCGCTTGGGATTGCTGGGTCATAGCGATGCCGATGTGGTGCTTCACGCCCTGTGCGATGCCTTGCTCGGGGCAGCAGCTTTGCGCGACATCGGTTTCCACTTCCCCGATACCGACCCGCGCTTCAAGGGCATCGACAGCAAGAAACTGCTCGTTGAGACTATGCGCCTTGTGGCAGAGAAAGGCTACCGTTTCGGCAATGCCGACATCACCATCTGCGCCGAGCAGCCTAAGCTCAATCCTCACATTCCGGCTATGCAGCAGGCAATAGCACAATGCCTTCAGTGCGATGCCGATTGTGTGTCGATTAAAGCCACCACCACCGAAAAGCTTGGTTTCACCGGGCGTGGCGAAGGCATCGCAGCCTATGCCACAGTCTTAATTGAGAAATAGCATCTTTATCATAGCACTGCTCTAATTAGGCCAATTAGGCTTTTATGCTCACTTTCACCTTTGCAATCCTCCTTAATTGGTCGATGGCAACTGCTGCCAGATATATCGCCACAGTAGCTGCTATGTAAAGGGCTGTGAACTCAAGCAGCGTGCTGTCTTCCCACATCTGTCGCGTGACCGGACGGACGTATCCCACCCAGATGTAGGGGTTCTTGTGCAGCAAGTAGGCTGCAAACGCTCCCGAAGCAAGCCAATTCACCACTTTCGACCGGAATTGCATCGTAGCAAAAGCCACAAACAGCGCCACCGATGACGCTATCACCAATGGCTGATTGTAGGCAAACGTGGTGAGGCTGTCTGCATACACTCCCATCACAGCCGTGAGTAGCGATGCCACTATATATATGCCAATGGCTGCGTAGCGCAGCTGCGTGTTTCCTCTTAGTTGCACATATTCACCCAGGTATCTTCCTATGAGATACATCATCACAAGTTGCACTATTGTGTAGCCCGTGGCATTGAACCGTCCGCCCTGGAGCCACCCCGCATACACATTCATTGCCACAAAGGCGGCAAGCATCAATCCGAATTGTCGCCGTGTCAAGCCTTTGACACCTGCATTTAGCAGCGGACTTAGAATGAACAGCCCCAAATAAGCCGGAACATACCACAAATCGGTGTGTGTGAACACGAGCCACGACTCACCCCATTCGCTCCACTGCCATACACCGCCCGTTGCCACGCGCATGAGCATTACCACCGTGCATATTCCCACACCATAGAATACGCATTGCCCTGCAAATCGCAGAAAGCTCTTCAGCGTGAAGCGAATGCCGAAGTAGCCAGAAATCAGCGTGAAGCAATTCACACCGATAATTGTGAATGCCTCCACTATCAGTCGCCACCAGTCGCGTGCCGGCAAGGCTGCAATATCCATAGAGGGTTTGGGCAAGTCGAGTGCTGCACCATCGAGGTGTACACCAATCACCGCCATCATTGCTACTATCCGCAGTGCCTCAAGATTTGATTCACGCTCTTTCATCGTCAATTCATTATTGTCCAGGATTTTTTATATAAGGTGTGCGATGCCGTGTGCACTATTGGGACACACATCGCTATAAACAAACAAAGGATTCAACCCTCATTATGGCTAAATCCTTCATTTTGTGGAGCATAGCGGACTCGAACCGCTTACCTCAACACTGCCAGTGTTGCGCTCTACCAGATGAGCTAATACCCCGGTTGCTATTTGCATTGCAAATTTACAACTTTTTTCCCATTCTCCAAATTTTTCACCCACTTTTCTGCTTTTTTTCACCTGAAAAGATTCCGGGAAGAAGTGCAACGTCTCTATCGCAGGGCGGTGGTGCGCCGAGGGGCTGAGTAAGCCCCCGGTTGAGCGAATTATTGGCTGAAATATTGGTGGCGGTTTGGGCGGCGGCTGGTGTGCGACACATGAAGCCACTGCCCGTTGTGCTCGTTGATGGCTTGGTCCACTTCGAGCTGCAACTGCCGTAGCAGGGCGTAGAGACTTAGATTCCCGCTGCGTGTTCCGGTTGTGATGTCGGCAGCCTCGCCACGCAGATGCTGGCTTGTGGTGGCACCTCCCACCTTGCGGTTCAGTTTAGCCGAGCGGTAGCCGCTGTTCACCCTGATAGGCTTCCCCCAAGCCTCGCGCAGAGGGTCGAGTACTGCCTCCACCAATTCCACAAGAGCTTTGCGGGCTTCAGCCGGGGGCGTGTTGTCGATTCCGTCTTTCCGGGCTGTTGCAGATGCCGTCAATTCATCAATTGTGAAATATTTCATCGCTCACCTCCTTTCGCCCACTGCTCAAGCAGTTTATTCCACTCTATTTTCTGCACGTCGCCTATGAGCTTCAGCAGAGTGCGGACAGCCTCGTCGGCTTCGGCTTGCTGCTTCTCGCTTGCCTTTTCGTAGATGCTTTTCACCTCGATTATGGCGATGCAGATTGCCCCAAACAGCGTAAATGCCGGCAGCATTGGCAGCTTCGCCGCGCCGGTCACACCCAGATAGGCTACTGCCGCCATCTGCATCGCATCAATTACCGACAGTGCAAACAGCGCGTTATAGTAGCGGCACAGTTTATCCACCGTGCGCCTCAGAGCCTTGCTGCGGCGTGCTTCTCCGCGCATTCTTGCCTTGCGCAAGCCACTCACCAAATCGGCAATCACAGCCAGCAGCACCATCACATACTCGCCGAGCATCAGCATGAGCACCGGCATCAATCCAAGTTGGTCAAGATTCGTGTTTCCCATAGTATTTGCGTTTTTTCTGCAAAGTTATTATGTATAAATATTAATTATGCAACAAAAAGTAACTGATTTTGCAAAAATAGTGAAAGACTTTTTGGTATTTCAAAAAAAATATAGAAATTTGTGACTTCAAAAGTTATGAAGAATCATATCTACAATTAAGCATTATGAAAAAATATCTACTTTCGTTAGTTGCGGGTTTTGCGTGTGCAGTGAGTGCCTACGCAGTCCCGGCCGCTCCCGGATTTGCAACCGTCAAGCAGCCCGATGGCTCTACGGTGACTCTACGGCTCATAGGCGATGAGTTTCTGAATTATCATACCACAGTAGATGGCTACACGGTGATGCGCAATTCCGAGGGCTACTATGTTTACGCCCAGCCGTCGGGCGACAGTCTTGTTGCAACCTCCGTAATCGCTCACGATGCTGCGACGCGCTCGCCGCAAGAGGTGATGCTGCTTGAGTCGCTCCCCAAGCGTCTTGTCGCCGAGAGCGCATTGCAGAAAGCCAAGGAGGCTCGCAGGGAGTTCAAGTCGGCTATGGGTAGCACTTCGGGTTCTTCTTCGCTGAAAGCTGCCGAGTATGATTATGAAAATTTCCGTGGCTTGGTGATTCTTGCCGAGTATAGCGACCTTTCTTTCTCGCGCAGCGATGCCAATGCCATATTCACCGACCTTGTGTCGAAGTTGGATTTCAGCGGTGTCCCGCAGGTTGGGAATGCCGATAATATCGACCCCTACACCGGCAGTGTCCGCGATTATTTTTATGACAACTCTTTCGGGCAGTTCGACCCACAGTTTGATGTCGTAGGTCCGGTAAAGATTAATTATTCCAAAACCTATATCAACCAGACCGATTATGCCCGCACTGTGGTAGGCGCAGTGCTCGATGCCGCCGATTCATTGGTCGATTACAGCCAATATGATAGAGACCACGATGGCTATGTGGATATGTTCTACATCATCTTCGCCGGATACGGCTCTAACTTTGGCGGAAATAACCAGAGCTATGTGTGGCCTCACGCATGGTCGGTAATGAAGTCGCTCGACGGCGTATATACCGACCGCTATGCCTGCTCCACCGAGTTCTATGGCAATGAGCCTAATGGCGTCATCGATGGAATCGGCACCATTTGCCACGAGTTCAGCCACGTGCTCGGGCTGATGGACGAATACGACACCGACTATTCAGGTGGCGGTGGCCAGAGTTTCGATCCGGGCTCCTGGTCGGTGATGTCAGGAGGCAACTACAACAACAAGGGACGCACCCCGGTGGGCTATTCGTCATTGGAGCGTATGCAGTCGGGCTTCTCGCAGCCCACTACGATTACTGAGACCGGCGCATATTCACTCAATCCTATCACCGATGCCGGCGAAAGCTATCGCATTGAGTCGGCTGTGAAAAAGGAGTTTTTCCTCTTCGAGAATCGCAGTAAATCGGCTAAATGGGATAAATATCTTCCCGGCAATGGCATGCTTGTGTTCCGCGTAGATTCCACCTCCACTTCTCCCTGGAGCAATAATACTATCAATGCCAATCCGGCTCACAACTATTACGAACTCGTCAGGGCCAATCCCGAAAGAGGCAGCGATACAGCCGGCGACGCGTTCCCCGGTACGGGCAATATCACAGTGCTGAATAATTCCACCACTCCTGCCAATCTGCTGTCGTGGTCGGGTAAGCCCACACCGCTCACACTCTCAGGCATTAGCCAAGATGCCGACGGCGTGGTGCACTTCGTGGTAGAGAACGACTTCTCAGGTTCGGCTACCGAGGATTTTGAGAATATGCCTGTCAAGACTTCCGACGGCTTGGTAACCGGTTATTATGCCGACTGGAACCTGACAAATTCGCAAATCGACAACTTTGGCTATGAGAAAGGAAATGGCAGCCGTTCGCTCAAGATAAAGCGTGGTGGCAATGTGACAATCAGCTCCATTCATGCACGCCGCATCGACGGACTCGAGATGAAGGTGTGGAACCCTTCGTTCTCGGCTAAGGTGACGTTCACTGTGGAAGTTTCAACCGACGACGGAATCACCTGGACCGAAATCTATGGCAACAACAAAATGCAACGCACCGTTATCGAGCCTCAGGAGAAGAGCGAAACTGTCAAATTCAGCTGCAGTGCCACTGAGAAGGCGATGTTCAGAATCTCAAGCAGCAACAATTGCTACATCGACGATGTGACACTCTTATACAACGACCCTAACGGCATAGAAGTGAATGCCGTGGAGGCTGTGAAGCTCGCCCACGAGCCTCAATTCACCGTGACTAAGTCGGGCAACGAAATCACCGTGGTTTCGGCTTCTGATGAAGCCATTGAGGTGTATAACGCCGCCGGAGAGCTTGTGGCCCGCAGCACCGAGGCTACAATCACCCTCCCCGGTAGAGGTTTCTACATTGTTCGCCAAGGCTCAGCCTCGCAGAAAATAGCATTGTGATGCTTTTCGGCACATCTTATATTCGGAGCGACCTTCGGGTTGCTCCTTTTTTTGGTCATAAAAATTGCAATTTGCTTGCAATTAATGCATTGTTGCAGTAATTTTGCACCGTTTTTCTAATAAAAGTAACTAAAATATGAAAAATTACAGCAAGCAAGTGTATATAGCACTTCTTTCCATTATGTCGCTTTGCCTCTTGATGGATTACGTTCCCGGTGCCGGATTCCTGGGCAGCTGGGTCACACCGCCTGTGGCACTGTTTCTGGGACTTGTCTTTGCTCTCACTCTCGGGCAGCCTTTCCCTAAGTTCAACAAGAAGGCATCGAAGATGCTCCTTCAGTATTCAGTGGTAGGCTTGGGATTCGGAATGAATCTCCAGAAGTCGTTGCAGTCCGGAGCTGAAGGAATGGCGTTCACCATCATTTCGGTGGTAGGCACCATGCTCATAGGCTGGATAATCGGGCGCAAGCTGCTCAAGGTCGATCGCATCACTTCCTATCTCATCAGTTCGGGTACGGCAATATGTGGCGGAAGTGCCATTGCAGCCGTAGGCCCTGTGGTGAAAGCCAAAGATGCCGAGATGTCGGTTTCGCTGGGCACAATATTCATTCTCAATGCCATTGCGCTTTTCATTTTCCCTCCCATCGGCGAGGCTTTAGGAATGACTCAGCAGCAGTTTGGCACATGGGCAGCCATAGCCATTCACGACACAAGTTCGGTGGTAGGAGCCGGACAGGCTTACGGCGAAGAGGCATTGCAGATAGCCACCACCATCAAGCTCACCCGTGCATTGTGGATTATACCGCTAGCACTCGTAAGCTCGCTCATCTTCAAGAGCAAGGGTCAGCGCATCAGCATTCCATGGTTTATCCTCTTCTTTGTGCTCGCAATGATTTTCAACACTTATGTGCTTGAACCTACTGAGATGGGCAGCGCCATAGGCAGTTTCATCAACGGCATAGCACGCAAGTCGCTCACCGTCACGCTCTTCTTCATTGGAGCATCGCTTTCGCTCGATGTGCTCAAGACCGTAGGCGTGAAGCCGCTAATTCAGGGAGTGCTTCTTTGGATAGTAATCAGCCTCAGCACCGTAGCCTACATCTACTGCTTTTGAGCGTGCTGCGGCGTATAAAGACATAAAAATGGGGTGAGCCAACCGATGTGGCTCACCCCATTTCTATATTCTATCGAAAGAAGCCTGCGCTGACAAGCCGGGAAATGCTGTTATTCGCGCGGAAGCACGTTCACGCGCAGGGCTTCGTAGGCACGTTCAGCCTTCTTGCGTGCAGCTTCCACACTCTCGTCGGTGGCAAGAATCACGCCCATACGGCGATGACCCACCACTTCGGGCTTGCCGAAGATGCGCATTTGTGTGCCCGGCTCGGCGAGGACAGCCTCAAGGTTGTCCATCTCAATGCGGTTGGTGTCGCCTTCCACCACCACGGCACGCGATGCCGATGGCCCGTAGAAACGGATTGCCGGAACAGGAAGCCCCAGCAAAGCGCGAGCATGGAGGGCAAATTCGCTCATATCCTGCGAAATCATTGTCACCATGCCGGTGTCGTGTGGGCGAGGCGATACTTCGCTGAAAATCACATCGTCGCCCTTGATGAACATCTCCACGCCGAAGATGCCGTAGCCTCCGAGCGCGTCGGTCACCTTCTTGGCTATCTCCTGTGCTTTTGCCTTGGCAGCCGGAGTCATAGCCTGAGGCTGCCACGAGTAGCGGTAGTCGCCATCTATCTGTATGTGACCAATTGGTTCGCAAAATTCGGTGCCGCTCACGCTGCGCACGGTGAGCAGTGTTATCTCATAGTCGAAATCCACAAAGCCTTCCACAATCACGCGGCCTGCACCTGCACGTCCGCCCTCCTGGGCAATGTGCCACGAGCGGTCGATGTCGTCGGTGCTGCGCACTACGCTCTGTCCGTGTCCCGATGAGCTCATGATGGGCTTTACCACACACGGCACACCCACAGTGGCTACTGCATCGCGGAATTCCTCCTCGGTCGAGGCAAACACATAGCGCGACGTGGTGATGCCAAGTTCCTCGGCAGCGAGGCGGCGTATTCCCTCGCGGTTCATCGTGAGCAATGCAGCATTAGCTGTGGGAGTCACATGGAATCCCTCCTTTTCAAGTTCTACCAGAGTGGGTGTGGCTATCGCCTCTACCTCGGGAATGATGTGGTCGGGACGCTCAAGCTCTATGATTTCGCGCAATTTTGCGCCATCGAGCATATTGAACACATGGCAGCGGTGAGCCACCTGCATGGCAGGTGCGCCGGCATATTTGTCGCAAGCCACCACTTCCACGCCAAGGCGCATCAGCTCAATTGCGACTTCCTTGCCCAGCTCTCCACTTCCCAATAACAATGCTTTTCTACCAATCGAGGTAGTTACGGAACCAATTTTTGTCATATATATGTTTTTTTGATGAGTTTTGGTTTTTCTTTCTGCAAA
>CALZFJ010000067.1 GCA_945645715.1 uncultured Prevotellaceae bacterium
AGTTTGATCCACTGTCACCACCTTATACACATTCTCAAGTCCAAGAATCTCCTCGTATGGCAACGGCTATTGTTGAGAACGGAAAATCTGCTTGATTAGAATAGGCTGAAGCGTACCATTCACAAGCGAAGACTTTCCACTACCCGACACTCCCGTTACGCACACCATCATTCCAAGCGGAAACGACACATCTACGTTCTTCAGGTTATTGCCTCGGCAACCACGCAGCGTGAGTGTCTTTCCATTACCCTGGCGGCGCTGTGAAGGCACATCAATCTTCAGCGCTCCATTCAGGTAGCGTGCAGTGAGTGTGTCGCTTTTCAGCATTTCAGCAGGAGTTCCGGAGAATACCACATTACCGCCCTTGCGGCCAGCCTTCGGCCCGATATCCACTATATAGTCCGATTCAAGCATCATGTCGCGGTCATGTTCCACCACCACCACGGTGTTGCCCGAGTCACGCAGTTTCTTCAGCGAGTCGATTAACCGCACATTGTCGCGCTGGTGCAGACCGATGCTTGGCTCGTCGAGTATGTAGAGTACATTCACCAGTTGCGACCCGATTTGGGTGGCAAGACGTATGCGCTGACTCTCACCGCCCGACAGTGTAGCCGAACTGCGATTGAGCGACACATAATCAAGTCCTACATCGATAAGAAAATCCAATCGTCCCAGAATCTCCTTCACAATTTCCGAGGCAATGGACCACTGCTTGTCCGTCATAAGGCTGCGAATGTTGCGCATGAAGTCGCGCAGCTCGAGTATATCCATCTGCGATAGCTCTGCAATATTCTTGCCTCCTATGCGGTAATGCAGCGCTTCCTTGTTGAGTCGTGCTCCGCCACACTCAGGACACACCGTGCGCGAGAAGAATTGTCCCGCCCACTTCTGCGCCTCGGCTGTAGCATCGTCGGATTGCTGCAACTCGATATATTTCACCAGTCCGTCAAATGTAGTAAAGTAATTAGATGTGCTCAGCGTGGCGGTCTCAATGTCGAGTCGCTCATCGGTGCCATTCATTATCTCGTCGATAGCCTCCTCTGGTACATCTTTCAGCGGCGTCTTGAGCGTTACATCATATTTCTTGCAGATGGCAGCAATTTGCCAGAAAATAAGCGAATTTTTGTATTTGCCTATTGGAGCAATTCCTCCATCATAAATCGACACCTCAAGATTCGGCATCACCTTGTCGCGGTCAATCAGGTTCACATATCCCAATCCCTTGCACTTGCGGCATGAGCCTTGCGGTGAATTGAATGAAAAATTGTGTGGAGCCGGTTCGGCATACGACAGCCCTGTTGCCGGGTCCATGAGCTTACGGCTATAATGGCCTATGCTCTCGCCATCGTCTTTGTCGAGCACCATCAACTCACCATCGCCCTGCTTGAATGTCAGGTCAACCGATTCGGCAAGACGTTCCTTGAATTTGCCGTCGGGTTTAAGTTTATCCACCACAAGCTCTATGCTGTGATTTTTGTAGCGGTCGAGCTTCATGCCGTAGGTTATTTCACGGAAATCTCCATCAACCCTAACTGTGAGATATCCCTTCTTGCGCAACTGCTCAAACAGTTCCTTATAGTGCCCTTTGCGGTTCTTCACCAGCGGGGCAAGCAGATACACCCGGTGACCGGCATATTTTTCAAGAATCAGATGTACAATCTTCTCGGCGGTGAAATGCACCATCTTCTCTCCCGAAAGATAGGAATAGGCATCAGCGGCTCGGGCATACAGCAATCGCAGATAGTCATACACCTCAGTAGTAGTACCCACAGTGCTTCGCGGGTTCTTGTTCACCGTCTTCTGGTCGATTGATATCACCGGGCATAATCCTGCTATCTTATCTACGTCGGGGCGTTCAAGCACTCCGAGCATATTGCGTGCGTATGCCGAGAATGTCTCCACATACCGGCGCTGTCCTTCAGCAAAGATTGTGTCGAAGGCAAGCGACGACTTTCCGCTGCCACTAAGCCCGGTTACCACAGTGAGCCTGTTGTGCGGAATCTCCACGTCGATATTCTTCAAATTATGTACACGTGCTCCAAGCACGCTCACACACTCCACATTCTTCCCGTCGAGTTGCATCATTCTTTATTGTTTGGTAGTTAAAAAATAATCAGTTTTATCTGTCAGTCACACCCTAATGCCATAGCCTCGGCATCAGAGTGCTAAATCCATCATTTTCCAATCCATTTCTTATTCCACACGGTGCACTTGCGCTTGCTGCGATATAGGTCGCTGGCAATTGGAATTTTAACCATGTAGGTTTTCTTTGCTTTGTTGGTGAGCGAGGTTGAGCGTATCCACGGATTCATTTCCCTTAACTGGGCGTAGCTGATTCCCCGCTCTTTTGCCCATTCAGTCCAGCTCGCCACGCTGCCACTCACCGCCTCCTCCTTGCAGGCTATTGGTTGGTAAAGTTGCGATTCTGTGAGATTATAGCCGTAAGCCCGCGGATTCTCAAGCACCATCTTCATTGCCAGAAAACGAAACACATATCTCGATGTCTCCTCATTGAGATACAAGTCGTAGGAATTATCCACCAATTGTTTCTCAAGCGCCCCCGAGATGCGGCCCATTCCGGCATTGTAGCTTGCCGCCACCGTAGCCCAGTGTCCATACTTTTTGTATCCCGCCTTCATATATTTGCAGGCTGCCACTGTCGATTTCTCCGGGTGGTAGCGTTCATCTACTTCATCGTTCACTTCAAGCCCATATTGCTTGCCGGTTGCAGCCAGAAATTGCCACAGTCCTGCCGCATTAGCACGCGAATATGCACGCACATTCAGGCTGCTCTCTATCGCAGCAAGATAGATGAAGTCGGTGGGGACACCATTCTCTTCAAGAATCGGTGCAATAATAGGGAAATAGCGGTTGGCTCGCTTCAGCACCAGCGATGTGCTGCTATGCCCATACACGATGCTCGTTAGCTCCCTGTCGAGCCTCTCAGCCATATCTATGCGGTCAAGATCCACAGGTTCCCCGGCAAGCATTGCCTTCATAGGAATCTCCGGGCTTGTCATTTGTGGATATGATTCATTTCTCTCACTTATTTCAGCTGCTACGCACGAGCACGCCATTATTGCCGATATGCAATATGCAATCAGCAGTGTTTTATCTCTTAGATTCATTGTTCTCTATTTAAATTATTTAATTGTTGATGCCACCCGGTTACTCGGTGGTGTCGGTAGAGCCGCCTGTGCTTCTGGTGCTATAGTTGATAATATTGATGTCGCCTTTCAGGTTATATTTTTGCCCATCAGCACCACGAGCCTGGATCACATAATAATATGTGCCCGATTTCACATATTTTCCTTTATATTTGCCGTCCCAGCCTTGCGACGGATCGGATAGCTCGCACATTTTCACGCCCCATTTGTTGAAAATGCAGCATTGAAATTCCACAATCGACTTATACGACACCTTCCACTCATCGTTCACGCCCTCCGACGATGTGGGCGAGAACACATTAGGGCACTCAAGGCTCGATGTGCCTATCGACACTGTATAGGTCTCACTCTCAGCCTCGCAATCACCATCGGCATTTGTGCCGATAAAGCGTAAATAGAATGTACCTGCTTCAGTGAATGTGTTGGTCACTTCCTCCTCATTCTTTCTGAGCAATATATCGGCAAATTCAGCATCACGAGCCATCTGCCACTCTTTGTGTATTGCAGCATCGGTTGGATAGGCGGTAAATGTCACTGTCACAGGTGCCGATCCTCCAAGCGAACCGCTCTCCACCTTCTTCTCATTGCTGTTTTCGCGCTCCTCTTGCACTGCCGTGCTCTCCACAGCCACAGCCTTAGTGGCATAGGTGGTGCTCTCCACCTTCTCCTCACTTCCCCAGAAGCGGAGCAGCTTGTCGCCTGTGAGGGTGAACTGGGTGTCGCAGAATGGCGCTGCCACCGATATTGATGGCTTCAGCACATCATAGCTCTCCTCCACCTGCTTTTCGTCCCAGCGGAGTTCATCGCTATTCCACTCAAGGGTATTGTAGGTGAGTCTCATCTCACGGTCAAGTTTTTTGGGCACACCTGTGATTGTGTAGTAGTTGATATCGGCACCCGAACCGGCTACATTCAGCATCACTGTGCCGCAATCCTGCTCGGCATCAAGGGTGAGTGCTTCAAGGTCGAGGTAATAGTCTTGATAGTTAACCACCCACACGTAGGTGCGCTTGCTATCCTCCTCAATAATATAGCCCGTGTTTGGAATCACATCAATCGATGTCACTGCGCCATCTTTTCTCACACCACTTATATCCTCGGCATATCCACCGCCCTGTGTGCCATATTTCTGCCACACCACCACAGCCTGTGCATTGGAGGCAGTGTAGCTCATCGTCACGCCATCGCATCGGTTGAGCACATAAATGTAGTTTAGACCGGTGCTTGCAGCCGGTTTTTCACTATACACCGGAAGCGTGTTACCCGAGAACGAGACCTGAGCCTGTGCACTGCCCACCACACCCTGGGCTGCAGCGATCAGTGCAAAAATTATAGTTTTTTTCAGTCGTTGCATAATAACTTTGTTCATCTTAAATGACAAAGTTACATTTTTTCGTCGAGTTATCTCTCATTTCACTATATCTTTTTATAAAAGTTTTCAAGAATCAATGTTTTTCCGTAACTTTGCACCATAAAATATAAAAAGACTTAACACATCACTCAAGTATTATTATATTATGATCACATTCTTCAAAAAAGGAGCCTCCACAATTTATGCGGTCGATGCCGACCACATTCTTTCCGACTCCGAAATCGAGAAATTCACATGGCTGCTCGATGGCGCCAAACCGCTTAAGAAAAAAGTGCTCGAAGGCACTTTTGTCGGTCCACGTCGCGAAATGATTACTCCTTGGAGTACGAATGCTGTTGAAATAACCCAAAATATGGGTATTTCGGGCATTCTCCGCATCGAGGAGTTTGCAGTTGCCAAAGAAGACGACCCGGCATTCGACAAGATGCTTCAGCGCGTATATCACAAGCTCGACGGCGACACATTCAAGATTACCAAGACTCCTGAAGAAATTGTGCATATTGATAATATTGAGGAATACAACGTCAAGGAGGGTTTGGCTCTCAATCCCGAAGAGATTGAGTATCTCAAGCAACTCGCACAAAAACTCGGCCGTCCGCTTACCGACAGCGAAGTATTCGGTTTCTCGCAGGTCAATTCAGAGCATTGCCGTCATAAGATTTTCAATGGCAAGTTCATCATCGACGGTGAGGAGAAGCCTCTTTCACTTTTCAAGATGATCAAGAAGACTTCGCAGGAGAACCCCAATGGCTTGGTATCGGCATATAAGGACAATGTGGCTTTCGTCAAGGGTCCGCGCATCGAGCAGTTTGCTCCACGCAATCCCGAAAAGCCCGATTTCTTTGAGGTAAAGGAAATCGACACCGTTATCTCACTCAAGGCTGAGACGCACAACTTCCCCACCACCGTGGAGCCTTTCAACGGTGCTGCCACCGGTTCGGGTGGTGAAATCCGCGACCGCCTCGGCGGTGGTCGTGCAAGCCTTCCGCTTGCCGGTACTGCCGTCTATATGACGTCTTATCCTCGCACTGCTGCCGAGCGCAAGTGGGAGCTTTGCACTATGCCACCTCGCCCATGGCTTTACCAGACTCCCGAGGAGATTCTAATCAAGGCTTCTAATGGTGCTTCCGACTTCGGAAACAAGTTCGGACAGCCTCTCATCTGCGGTTCTCTCCTCACTTTTGAGCACGAGGAAGACGGCAACCAGTTTGCCTACGACAAAGTTATCATGCTTGCCGGTGGAGTTGGTTTTGCCAACAAGCGCGATGCCATAAAGGGAACTCCCAAGCCCCACCAGGAGGTTGTGCTTATGGGTGGCGACAACTACCGCATCGGTATGGGTGGTGGCGCCGTTTCTTCGGTGAATACAGGTCAATACGACAACTCTATTGAGCTTAATGCCGTACAGCGTGCCAACCCCGAGATGCAGAAGCGCGTGTCAAACGTTATCCGTGCTCTCTCTGAGGCCGACAGCAACCCCATCGTTTCTATCCACGACCACGGCGCCGGTGGTCACCTCAATGCCCTTTCTGAGCTTGTCGAGGAGACCGGCGGCAAAATCAATATCTCTGCCCTACCCGTTGGCGACCCCACACTCTCCCTCAAGGAGATTATCGGCAATGAGTCGCAGGAACGCATGGGTATGGTAGTAGAGAAAAAAGACATCGACCATATCCGCCAAATTGCCGACCGCGAGCGTGCTCCATTCTACGTTGTGGGCGAGACCACAGGCGACGACCGTTTCGTCTTTGAAGACAAAGACGGCGTGCGCCCTATCGACCTCGGCATGAAGGACATGTTTGGCAGCTCTCCCGTCACTGTGATGACCGATGTCACTGCACCGCATCACTTTGCCGATGTTCAATATTCAACTGAAAATCTCAACGACTACGTAGAGACCGTCCTTCAGCTCGAAGGCGTTGCCTGCAAGGATTGGCTTACCAACAAGGTCGATCGCTCCATCACAGGAAAGATTGCCCGCCAGCAGTGTCAGGGCGAAATTCAGCTCCCACTCAGCGACTGTGGTGTTGTTGCTCTCGACTTCACGGGCACTAAGGGTATTGCCACCTCTATCGGTCATGCGCCACAGGCTGCCCTCATAAGCCCCGAAGCGGGTTCGGTACTCTCTATCGCTGAAGCTCTCACCAACATCGTTGGTGCTAACCTCAAAGACCAACTCAAGAGCGTTTCGCTCAGTGCCAACTGGATGTGGCCATGCCGCAACACCGGCGAAGACGCTGCTCTCTACTCGGCTGTGAAGGCTTGTAGCGACTTTGCCTGTGCTCTTGGCATCAATATTCCCACAGGTAAGGATAGCCTTTCAATGACCCAGAAATATGGCGACAAGAAGGTGCTCGCTCCCGGTACTGTGATTATCTCAGCTGCCGGCGAGGTTTCTGATGTGAAGAAGACTGTTTCGCCTGTAATGCAGAATCGCAACAGCCGATTCTTCTATATCGACTTCTCAAGTGATGCAATGAACCTCGGTGGCTCTGCTTTTGCCCAGTCGCTTAGTGCCCTTGGCGCAACTTCGCCCACTGTTAAGTCGGCCGACTATTTCGCACGTGCATTCAATGCAGTCCAAGCACTCGTAGCAAAATCGATGCTCCTTGCCGCTCACGACGTCTCTGCCGGAGGTCTTGTTACCACGCTCCTCGAGATGGCGTTTGCCAACACTAAGGGCGGTATCGAAATCAGCACCGACAATTTCTCTGAACGCGACCTCATCAAGATTCTGTTTGCCGAAAATCCGGCTCTCGTAATCCAAGTTGCCGATAAGAAAATCGACCGCGTTGTTGCAGCTCTCAACAAGGCACAGGTTTCATTCGTTGAACTTGGCGCTCCCTCTGCTGAGCGCAGCCTCACCATCAACCACGACGGCAACGAATATATGCTCTTCATCGACCACTTGCGCGACGTGTGGATGGAATCTTCCTACCTCCTCGATACCAAGCAAAGTGGCGAAGCTTGCGCTAAACTCCGTTTCCTTAACTACAAGAAGCAACCTATCCGCTACATTCTGCCAAAGGGATTCACCGGAAAGGCTGCCGATCTTGGAATCACAGGCTTCAGCCACAAGCCTTCGGGCATCAAGGCTGCCATTATCCGTGAAAAGGGCGTGAACGGCGACCGAGAGATGGCTTATTCGCTCTATTATGCAGGCTTCGACGTGAAAGACGTGCACATGACCGACCTTATGTCGGGACGCGAAACTCTCGATGATGTGAACATGATTGTGTTCTGCGGCGGATTCTCTAATTCCGACGTTCTCGGCTCTGCTAAGGGTTGGGCCGGCGGCTTCCTGTGGAACGAAACTGCCAAAGCCACTCTCGAGCGTTTCTACAAGCGCAACGATACCCTTAGTCTCGGCATCTGCAACGGCTGCCAGGTGATGATCGAGCTTAATCTCATCAACCCCGAGCACGCTAAGCGCACCAAGATGCTCCATAACGACTCCCACAAGTTTGAGTCGCAGTTCCTTGGCTTGACAATTCCCAAGAACAATTCAGTGATGTTTGGCTCACTTTCAGGCTCACGTCTTGGTATCTGGGTTGCTCACGGAGAGGGCAAGTTCTATCTGCCCGAATCGGCTGATAAGTATAATATTGTAGCTCAATACTCCTACAAGACCTATCCCGCCAACCCCAACGGCTCGCCACGCGCTGTTGCCGGAATTGCTTCGGCCGACGGTCGTCATTTGGCTATGATGCCTCACCTTGAGCGTGCCATCTTCCCATGGCAGTGCGGTTTCTATCCCGAGTCGCACCGTGCCGACGAAGTTACACCTTGGATTGAAGCATTCGTCAATGCACGCAAGTGGATTGAGAAAAACAAGAAATAACAATCTCTCGTCGCAAGCTCAATGCTATCCTCAAATAGCCATTGGGCTTGTCGCTTTGAAAAATATTTTATGCTTTATAGCACCTATTTCCCTATTTTTTAATACTTTTGTAATGAATTTCTTAATTGAACTTTTTATATATGGCTCAGAATAAAAAAATCAAG
>CALZFJ010000068.1 GCA_945645715.1 uncultured Prevotellaceae bacterium
TCATACATTTTTGGATGAGATGCATCCCACAAGAAGGTTAAAGTGCTATCAGGAGGCGAAAAGACACGCCTTGCGATGATAAAGATGCTACTTGAGCCGGTGAATCTGCTGATTCTCGATGAGCCTACCAACCACCTTGATATGCGCACCAAAGACGTGCTGAAAGATGCCATACGCGACTTCAACGGCACTGTGATAGTGGTGAGCCACGACCGCGAGTTCCTTGATGGGCTTGTGGAGAAGGTTTATGAGTTTGGCGGAGGACGCGTGCGCGAGCATCTTGGCGGAATTTATGACTTCCTCGAAACGAAGAAGATAGAGTCGCTGCGCGAGCTTGAAATGACTCCGGCAAAGAGCGCAGAAAAGCAACCTCAGCTATCGAAATCGACTACTGTGGCAGCTAAAGCCGAAGCAGAGTCGCCCAAGCAGGGACGCCTGAGCTATGAAGAGCAAAAGGCTCGTGAGCGACTGATACGCAAGGCACAGAAGAGCGTAGCCGAGAGCGGGAAGACTATTGCTGATATTGAGGCTGAGATTGCCGAGATTGAGCAGAAGTTGTCGAGCGGTGAAGCTGTAGATCCAGATATTTACCAACGTCACTCCGACTTGCAGAAGAAGCTCGAAAACGCTATGAGCGTGTGGGAGCTGGCTTGCATGGAGTTAGAGGAAATAAGCAATAGTTAAGAAAATGAGACAATTATTTTAAATAAAAATGAAAACAATTAAAATGATTCTTCCTGCGGTGGCATTAGCGCTGTGTGCCCCCATTGCAGGAGCCGGAAATGGACAAATGAAAGGCGTAGATAAAAATGGCTTTGATGAGACAGTGTCGCCAAAAGCCGATTTCTATCAGTATGTGTGTGGCGGCTGGCTGAAGGAAAACCCTCTGCCGGCGCAGTATTCGCGTTATGGAGTTTTCGACATTCTTGCCGAGAACAACAAGGCGCAAGTGAAGGAACTTATTCAAAACTTGGGCAACACTCCTGAAGCTCACGAGGCAGGAACTATCGCCCAGAAGGTGAACGACATGTATCAGCTTGGCATGGACAGTGTGCGCCTCAATGCTGAGAAGGCTGAGCCTCTGCAAGCCGACTTGCAGAAGATTGCCACGATGAAGCGCACCGACCTTGTGAACACAATCGCATGGATGCACAAGGGCATCAGTGCTCCTTTCTTCGACACCGGCGTGATGGCTGACCTGATGGACTCTAATGTGAATATCATGTATCTGAGCATTGCAGGTCTTGGTCTTGGCGACCGCGACTACTATCTCGACAGTGATGATAACACTCTGAAAATTCGCAAAGCCTACATCAACTACATTGAGACGGTGATGACTCTTGCCGGCTTCAAGAAGAAGGCTGCCAAGGAAGTGGCTAAGAATGTGATGAAGATTGAGACTGCCATTGCTAAGGTGACTTATACCCGCGAGGAGAGTCGCGACATTGCACGACAGTATAATATCCGCAGCATTGACCAGCTCAAGAGTGAATATCCCAATATCGACTGGACTGCCTACTTTGCCGGCATCGGACTCCCGGCAATGGACAAGGTGTGCGTGGATAACCCCAATGGAATGGCTGAGGTGAACTCACTGTTCAAGTCGCTCACCGACAAGGAGATTCGCGACTACATTGCATTTGAGTATGTGTCGGGCGCAAGCGGTTCGCTCAGTGATGAATTTACTGATGCCAACTTCGAGATGTTCTCGCGCACGATGTCGGGTGCAAAGGAGCAGCAACCACGCTGGAAGCGTGCACTTGCAGTGCCTAATGGCTTGCTTGGCGAGGCAGTAGGAAAGCTCTATGTGGAGAAATACTTCCCCGCAAAGTCGAAGCAGAAGATGCTCGACTTGGTGAACAATTTGAAGATAGCTCTTGGCGAACATATTGCAGCCCTCGACTGGATGAGCGACCGTACAAAGGTGAATGCGCTCGTGAAGCTCAACAGCTTCAAGGTGAAAATCGGCTATCCTGACACTTGGAAGGACTATAGCGGACTTGCCGTTGATCCGAAGCTCTCTTATTGGGAGAACATCAAGAATGCACGCAAATTCCGTGCTGAGGACCAGTACTCGAAGTGGGGCAAGCCGGTTGACCGCGAGGAGTGGGGTATGACTCCGCAGACTGTCAATGCCTACTATAACCCTACCACAAACGAGATTTGCTTCCCTGCCGGAATCCTTCAGGCTCCTTATTTCGATGTAGATGCCGACGATGCTTGCAACTACGGTGCTATCGGTGTGGTAATCGGACACGAGATGACTCACGGATTTGACGACCAGGGCCGTAACTTCGACCAGAACGGAAACATGATCGACTGGTGGACAGAGGAAGACGCAGAAAAATTCAAGGCATTGACCGACAAGCTCGTGGCACAGTTTGACGAGATTATCGTGGCTGACGATGTGCATGCCAACGGCCGTTTCACGCTTGGCGAGAACATTGCTGACCATGGCGGTCTCCGTGTGGCTTACACGGCCTTCAAAAAGACCCAGCAAGGACAGAATGGAGCAGAGATTGACGGCTTTACTCCCGACCAACGTTTCTTCATCTCGTATGCCAACGTGTGGAAGGGCAACATCGCCAAAGAGGAGATTCTGCGCCGCACCAAGACCGACCCGCACTCTCTCGGCAAGTGGCGTGTGAATGCATCGCTGCGTAACATCGAGCCTTTCTTCAAGGCATTCGACATCAAGGAAGGCGACCCAATGTATCGTGCCGACCGCGTCACCATTTGGTAACGCTCTTGTGACTATCGTAGATAAATTAGCCGTGAATAGCGGCAAATATACAAATAAGCGAGCCTCATGGGTTCGCTTATTTGCTTTTTTGGAATTTTTAAGGAGTGTAGGTGCGGATTTTTGGGGAATTGGTTGGCTGATTGGCTGAAATTTGTTATTTTTGTGAGTTAATTGGGCGTGGATTAGACGCGCCTGAAATAAACGGTTGAAAATTAAAAATATAGCTATATGAAATTTAATATTCCGAGTAAACAGTTATTCAACAATTTGTCGGTACTGGGCAGGGTGGTCCAGTCGAAGAACACAATTTCTATTCTCGACAATTTCTTATTTACCCTTGAGGGTGACCATATCACAGTGATGGCAAGCGACCAGGAAACCACAATGACGGCACGCATGGAGGTGTTTGATGCCGAGGGCGAGGGCGCATTTGCTGTGAATGTGAAGAATCTTCTTGAGCTTCTTAAAGAGCTTGCCGACCAGCCGGTAACTTTCACTGTAGATGATGAGCGCTTTGAGATTACACTCGACTACCTCAACGGACAGTCGAACTTCATAGGCATCGATGGAGCACAATTCCCACAGAAAGATGAGCCCAAGGGTGAGGTTACGAAGATGCAGCTGCCCGTAGATGAGGTTCGCAAGGGCATTGAGAGCACCATTTTTGCTGTCGGTACAGAGGAGATACGCCGCATAATGATGGGTATTTACTGGGACATCAAGCCCGAGCTGATCACTTTTGTAGCATCGGATACTCACAAGCTCGTGCGCTACCGCAACGAGAAATTGCAGCCCGGAGTGGAGACATCGTTTATCCTCCCGACCAAGCCTGCTGCATTGCTCGGAAATATCCTTGCTAAGAGCGAGGGCGAGATTGGCATTACCATTGATGACAAGAGTGCTACCTTTGAGAACGAAATGTTCTCACTCACTTGCCGTTTCATCAACGGACGCTATCCCAACTATGAGTCGGTGATACCCAAGAGTAATCCCTATGAGATGCTTGTTGACCGCCAGCTGATGCTCAATGCAGTGCGTCGCGTGTCGGTGTTTGCCAGCGTAGGTGGACTTGTGAAGCTCGACTTGAAGGAGGCAGAGGTGAAAATCAACACCCAAGATGTAGATTTTTCAACTTGGGCAGAAGAGGTGATTCCGTGCGACTATAAGGGTCAGGATATGGTGATAGGCTTCAACGATGCTAAGGTGATAGAGATCCTTAACAATATGCAGTGCGACATGGTTAAGCTCACACTTAGCGATCCATCGCGTGCAGGCGTGTTTGTGCCCGAGAAGAATGAAGAGGGTGAGGACTTGCTCATTCTGCTTATGCCAATGATGATTTAAACAAAACAGATGGAACTGAACCTAAGAAATCCGCTGATATTCTTCGACCTCGAGACAACAGGCGTGAATGCAGCGAAAGACAAGATAGTGGAAATCTCCTACATAAAGGTGTATCCTAATGGCAAGGAGGAAAGCAACACGATAAGAATCAATCCCGGGCGACACATTCCTGAGGATGCAACGGCTGTACACCACATCACCGACGACGATGTGAAGAACTGCCCTTCGTTCAAGGACGTTGCAAAGGAACTTAGCCGTGTGTTTGAGGGCTGCGACATCGCAGGTTTCAACAGTAACCGCTTCGACCTTCCGCTTCTGGTGGAGGAATTCCTCGCTGCAGGAGTTAATATCGACATGACCAAGCGCAAATTCATCGATGTACAGACGATTTTCCACAAGATGGAGCAGCGCACGCTCGTGGCAGCCTATAAATTCTATTGCGGAAAGAACCTTGAAGATGCTCACTCGGCTGATGCCGACACTCGAGCTACCTATGAGGTGCTGAAGGCTCAACTCGACAGATACCCGTCGCTGCAGAACGATGTGAACTTCCTCTCGGAATTTTCGACACAGAACAAGAATGTGGACTTTGCCGGACGCATCATCTACAACGACAAGAACGTGGAGGTGTTTAATTTCGGCAAGCATAAAGGCTGCCCGGTAGAGGAAGTGTTCCGCACCATCGACCGTGGCTACTACGACTGGATGATGCAAGGCGATTTCCCCCAGAACACGAAGAACGTGATAACCAACATCAAGCTGCGTTGCAAGTGATGATGAAAGGAAAGCATATTATCCTGGGTATATGCGGCGGAATAGCTGCATACAAATCGGTGTATCTGCTCAGGCTTCTTGTGAAGGCTGGAGCAGAGGTGCAGGTGGTGATTACGCCTGCAGGGAAAGAGTTTATCACCCCGGTAACACTCTCGTCGTTGAGCGGAAAGCCGGTGATAAGCGAGTTCTTCACTGCCAACACCGGAAGCTGGAACAGCCATGTGGATTTGGGACTGTGGGCCGACGCTATGATTATAGCTCCGGCCACGGCATCGACTATAGGCAAGATGGCAAACGGCATTGCCGACAATATGCTTGTCACCACATATCTTTCGGCAAAATGCCCCATATTCCTTGCTCCTGCAATGGATCTCGACATGATGGCACACCCAAGCACCAAGCGCAACCTTGAGCTGCTTGCGAGCTATGGCAACCACATAATAGAGCCTGCTGTAGGTGAGCTTGCAAGCCATCTTGTGGGCAAAGGACGCATGGAAGAGCCTGAGAACATAGTGAAGGCGGTGGAGGCTTATTTTTCTTCGCAGTGCGACCTCAAAGGACGCAGTGTGATGATTACCGCAGGACCTACCTATGAGCGCATCGACCCGGTACGCTTCATCGGTAACTACTCATCGGGAAAAATGGGCTATGCCATTGCTGAGGAGTGTGCACGCCGAGGAGCTGAGGTGACACTCGTGAGTGGTCCGGTATCGCTAAAGTGTAGCAATCCGCGCATCAGGCGCATCGATGTGGAGTCGGCGCGAGAGATGCTTGAAGCAGCTGATGAGGCTTTCGCTACGAGCGATGTGGCGATAATGTGTGCTGCCGTAGCCGACTATTATGTGGAAAACCGTGCAACAACCAAGATAAAACGTGAGAAAGACGAGATACCGCAGATTGTGCTGAAGCGCAATCCCGATATCGCCGCTACACTCGGGGCGAAGAAGCGACCCTGGCAACTGCTTGTGGGATTTGCCCTTGAAACCGACAATGAGGCAGTAAACGCCAAGTCGAAGATAGAGCGCAAGAATCTGGATTTCATCGTGCTCAATTCGCTGCGCGACAAAGATGCCTGCTTTGGCACTGATACTAACAAGGTGACTATCATTGCAGCCGATGGTGCGGAGAAACCATTTGCACTGAAACCCAAGAGCGAAGTAGCCCGCGACATCGTTGATGAAGTAGTTTCGCGGTTAAGATAATCAATACCGAGAAAGTTCCAAGGTTAAGATAAATATTAGAGCGTAATTTTTTTTGTGAAGATGAAAGTATTGGCACGATATATTCTGGTGACAGCTGCGGTGCTTGCGGGCATTGCAGGGCTGAGTGCGCAGGAACTGAAGTGTGAAGTGGAAATCAACAGCACACAGGTTCAGAACACATCGAAAGAGGTGTTTAATACGTTGCAACAAGCTATTGCCGACTATATGAACACCACCAAGTGGACCGATGCACAGTTTAGCGTGAACGAGAAGATAGAGTGCCGCATGTATTTCACAATAAAAAGCTACACCGACAACCTCATGCAAGGCGACCTGCAGGTGCAGTCGAGCCGTCCTGTGTATAACAGCAGCTATACTACCACGGTGATGAACTTCAAGGACACCAAGATTGAGTTTTCGTATCAGGAGAATGAGCCGCTGGTGTATTCAGAAACCACTATGGAGAGCAATCTCACTGCCATTCTCAATTTCTATGCGTTCATGATAATAGCACTCGACTTCGACACCTTCTCGCTCAAGGGCGGAGAGCCTTACTATGAGAAAGCTGCCAATGTGGTGAGAATGGCTCAGAGTGCGGGAGAGTCGGGCTGGAAGGCATTTGAGGACACGAAGAACCGCAGTGCCGTGCTTAGTGCATTCACTGAGGGAAACACTTCAGGAATACGCGACATACTCTATAATTATCACCGCCGTGGACTCGACGAGATGGCTCTGAGCGTGGATAAGGGTCGTGCAATGGTGACACAGATGATGGAAACGCTGAAAAAGGTGTTCGACACGGCACCGATGAGCGTGTGCCTCTCTATGTGGAAAGATGCCAAGCTCGACGAGCTGGTGAACATCTACTCCAAGGCAGGACAAACCGAGAAAGACAAGGTGTATGATCTGCTCTATGCCGTTTACCCAACTGAGCAGACACGTCTGAAGAAGATAAAGGAGGAGTATAAAGATTTTTAAGATTCACAGAAGACTTTAGCCATGCTGAAATCACTGAAAATATCAAATTTTGCCATTATTGACAATCTTGAAATAAACTTCGGGAAGGGATTTACGATTATCACCGGTGAAACAGGTGCCGGAAAGTCGATAATGATGGGCGCGTTGTCGCTCATACTTGGCGGAAAAGCCGACTTGAAGGCAGTGCGCAACACAGAGCGCAAGACGGTGATTGAAGCTACATTCGGAATTGAGGAATACGGGCTGAAGCCACTGTTTGATGCCAACGACATAGACTTCGATGCCGAGGAGTGCATCATGCGGCGAGAGATTTCGGCAAGCGGACGCTCAAGGGCTTTTATCAACGATATGCCTGTGACAATCCAGACGATGCGCGACATCTCTATGCACCTTGTGGACATACACTCGCAACACAGCAACTTGCTACTGTCGCAAGCCGACTATCAGCTGGGTATAATCGACAGTATCATCGACGACAAGTGCGTGAAGGAACAATATGCAGCCCGATTTGCAAGCTACACGGCACTGTGCAGCCGGCTAAGCCACCTGAAGGCTGAAAACCGCAAACGTAAGGAGGAAGAAGACTATATTCGCTTTCAGCTCGACCGCCTGCAGGAGCTTAAACTCACTGAGGGCGAAGACGAGGAACTCTTAGCCGAGGAGCGCACTCTGAGCAATGTGGCTGAAATAAAGGAGGCACTGTGGGAATCGGAGGAGATGCTTAGTGGTGAGAACCGTTCGGTGATTTCCGATGTGTCGCAGATGCGACAGCGCATGAGTCGCATTGCCGAGCTTTACTCCGATGCGGGGGAGATTGCCGAGCGCATGGAGTCGATACTTATCGACCTTAAAGACATTAACCGCACCATTGCGGCGATGCAGGGTAGTCTTGTGGATAATCCTGATGAGCTTGCGCGTGTGCAGGAGAGGCTTAATGCTATCTACGAGCTTGAAACAAAGCACAAGGTGGGTAGTGTAGATGAGCTGATAGCCTTGCAACGCGGATACCAGGAACAACTTGCCGCAATCGACAATGGCGATGAGGAAATTGCCGCCCTTGAAGCTATGGTGCAGGAGCAGCACGAAGTGGTGGCACAACTTGCCGGGAAGCTGCATCAGCTTCGCGAGAGTGCGGCATCAAAGTTCTGCCGCGAATTGCTTGAGGAAGCCAAGCCGCTCGGAATGAAGAATCTCCAATTCAGCATACAATTCAGCCGTGTGCCGCTTTGCGCTACGGGCGAAGATGCTGTGGAATTCCTTTTCTCGTTCAACAAGCAGCAGACCCTAATGCCGGTGGCCTCGTCGGCATCGGGAGGCGAGATTTCGCGACTCATGCTCTGTGTGAAGTCGATTATGGCGCGTAGCATGAAGCTGCCAACAATAATATTTGACGAGGTAGATACGGGAGTGTCGGGCGACATTGCCAACCGCATGGGAGAGCTTATGCGCGACATTGCCC
>CALZFJ010000069.1 GCA_945645715.1 uncultured Prevotellaceae bacterium
AATACGTATCCTCAATCAACGCGACAGCGCGTACGTCAACGGCTGCGTAACCGATGTCAACGGGCGTTTTTCGCTCAAAGGATTGTCGCGCGGACGCTATATCGTCGAAGCATCCTACTTGGGTTATCGAACAGCCGGCGTGAATGTTCGCATGGCTGACGCTCGATTGCGTGTCGATACTATTGCGTTGGTAGCCAATACGATAGTGCTCCGAGAGGCGGAAGTTGTCGGTGTGAAAACCGAGGTAAAAGTGGCGCAAGACACTGTGGAATATAATGCCGACTCCTACAAGACGCAGCCCAACGCCGTGGTCGAAGACCTGCTAAAGCGTCTTCCGGGCGTGGAAGTGGGCACCGACGGCAAAATCACAGCCCAAGGCAAGGAAGTGACCAAAATTCTCATCGACGGCAAGGAATTTTTTGCCGACGACCCTAAAGTTGCCTCTAAGAATATCCCCGTGGAGATGGTGGATAAGCTCCAGGTGGTCGATCGCAAGAGCGACCTCGCACGCCTCACCGGAGTTGACGACGGCGAGGAAGAAACCGTGATTAACCTCACTGTGAAAAAGGGTATGAACAATGGCTGGTTTGGAAGCATCACCGGTGGATACGGCACCGACGACCGCTACTCAGGCAGCCTGATTATAAACCACTTCCGCGACGGAAACCAGTTTACCATTCTCGGTGGTGCCAACAACACTAACGAGCCGGCTTTCACCGATGGCGGCTCTGCCCGCTTCAACCGCTTCGGCGGCAACAACGGCATCAACACCACCCAGAGTGCCGGCTTCAACTTCAATGTAGGCAAGGAGGAAACCTTCCGTGCCGGCGGTAGCGTGCTCTATTCTCACACCGACCAGGACAGCCGCAACAAGAGCAGCTATCAATATCTCCTCGATGACGGTAACACCTACAACGACTCCTACTCCACTTCGCGCGACAAGGGTCACAACATACGCGGCGACTTCCGCCTCAAGTGGGAAGTGGATTCATTCAACACCTTGGAGTTCCGCCCTAATTTCTCGCTCAACTTCAGCGACTCGTGGAAGACCGACAGCTCAATGATGCGCAACAAGGACTTCGAGCTGCAATCGAAGAGCATCAGCTCATATATGAACGATGGCAAGAGCTATGAGTTTGGCGGTCAGCTCGTGTATAACCACAAGTTCAAAAGCCACCCCGGACGCAGCTATAGCGCACAGCTCCGCTACAACTTCAGCAATGTGCACGAAGACGGTACGACGGTGACCCGAAACACCTTCACCGATGCTTCGACCTAGGACGACGACATTAACCAGATCTACAACAACCACCGCTGGAGCAACGGCATCAACTGGCGTCTCACTTGGACCGAACCTATCGGCGATGTAAAGAATGCCCGGTTTATCACTGCCGCCTATCGTGGAAACTACCGCTTCAACAATGCCGACAAATTCGTCTATGACGTTGCTACCGATGCCGGCACCACACAGCGCATGCCATCTGTGCCGCGCTCTCCGCTGCTCGAAGCTGCCCTCAACGATGCTGCTTTCTGCGGTGCCATAGCCACAAAATACTCGCCACTTGTGCTGCTCGACTATCGTCTTCTCACCGATGTGCTTGAGTATGAACTTGCCGGAGCCGACTTCAACGAGCAGTTGAGCAGCTCGCTTCGCAACAAATCGTTCTCCCAGAGTTTCCAACTCGGATTCAAGCAGGTGCGCAAGGAATACAACCTCGATGCCGGCTTGCAGCTCAACTCATCGATGCTCCAGAGCGACGACATCCTCGATGCCTCACGCAATGTGCCGCAGCGCTGGACGTGGAACGTTGCACCCTATGCCCGCATCCGCATGAAATTCTCCAAAACCCGCAACCTGGCATTCGACTACCGCTCACGCTACAGCGACCCTTCGGTCGCACAGTTGCAGCCTGTGGCTGATGTGTCGAACCCTCTGCGTATCGTCATCGGTAACCCTAACCTGAAATCGACTTTCACCCAGAACATCAACCTACGCTTCAACGACTTCAACCAGGAGGCTCAGCGAAGCATCATGGCGATGATTGGCGGGCAATATTCGCTCAACAGCATCATCTCGAAGGTGACCTACGACCAGACTACCGGCGGACAGACCACCACCTACGAGAACGTGAACGGCGTGTGGAATGCTTTCGGAATGTGTATGTTCAGCTTCCCGTTCAAGCGCAAGAGCTGGTACTATTCCACTATGACGCGCCTCAGCTACTCAAGCACCGTGGGTTTCAACAACAGCACCTACAACCGCAGCGGTACGCTATCGTGGCACATTGCCCCGGGCATCTCGTTCCGCCCCGACGCTCTCGAACTTGAACTGCGACCCAGCTACAACCTGCAGACCACGCACAACAGCACGCAGACGTCGGCAAACCGCAACATACACACCTACGGAGCATCGTTCAACGGCACCTACTATGCTCCGCTCGGATTCGTAATCGCCACCGATGTGCGCTACAGCTCATCGAGCGGCTACAGCGACGGCTACAACACCACCCAGTGGCTCTGGAATGCTTCGCTCAGCTACCAGTTCCTGCGCGACAAGTCGGCTACAATCACCGCCAAGGTATTCGACATTCTCGGTCAGCGACAGAGCATCAGCCGAAGCGTCACCGCCAACTATATCCGCGATATGGAGTACAACACACTGTCGCGCTATGTGATGTTCTCGTTCACCTACAAGTTCACCACCTTCGGCAGCCAGAAGAACAACCCGAAGGTTGATAATGATTTCGGTCCCGGCGGTCCGGGTCGCTTCCGTGGCGGACGTCCGCCAATGGGCCCACCTCCCGGCCGCTAACCAAAGACGGTTTTCACTACTAAACCTCCATATATTGTAACATTGTGCCACCCCGCCGCACCTCCGATAGATAAATTTTCGGTTTCGCGACAGGGTGGCACTGTTTTTATGGTCATTATTTCGGCAAAGTCGCAACCATACAGCTATATTTTCTAAAGTTAATGCAATCTATTGCATATATTTTCTGAATATAATAATTTTGCAGTGTAAAAATTCTCAAATATGAGGATTGCAAAGAATTATTGATTATTAACGCATAAAACTTTAGAATATGAGCAACAATAAACTTCACTTCGAGACTCTCCAACTCCACGTAGGTCAAGAACAAGCCGATCCGGCTACCGACTCTCGCGCAGTGCCTATATATCAGACCACATCTTATGTTTTCCACAACTCTCAGCACGCTGCCGACCGCTTCGGGCTTCGTGATGCCGGCAACATCTATGGCCGCCTCACTAATTCCACCCAAGGTGTGCTCGAGGAGCGCATCGCCGCTCTCGAAGGCGGTGTAGCAGCTCTCGCACTTGCCAGCGGTGCTGCTGCTGTGACCTATGCAGTGGAGAACATCACCCGCGCCGGCGACCACATAGTGGCTGCCAACAACATCTACGGCGGTAGCTACAACCTCCTCGCCCACACCCTCACTGCCAATGGCGTGGAAACCACTTTTGTTGATCCCAGCGACCTGCAGAATTTCGAGCGTGCCATTCGCGACAACACCAAAGCTGTGTTTATCGAAACATTCGGCAACCCCAACAGTA
The DNA here is from genome assembly GCA_945645715.1 of uncultured Prevotellaceae bacterium. Lineage (GTDB taxonomy): Bacteria > Bacteroidota > Bacteroidia > Bacteroidales > Muribaculaceae > CALZFJ01. Next base: position 3,574 of record CALZFJ010000069.1, read on the forward strand.
GCCTTATCGACATCGATGCCGTAGCTGCAATTGCACACAGCCATAAGATACCCTTAATTATCGACAACACATTTGGAACACCCTATCTCATTCGCCCCATCGAGCATGGTGCCGACATTGTGGTGCACTCTGCCACCAAATTCCTCGGCGGACATGGCACTACGCTGGGCGGTGTGATTATCGACAGCGGAAATTTCGACTGGAAGGCGAGCGGCAAGTTCCCACAGCTCACCGAACCTGATGCTTCTTATCACGGCATTGTGTTTGCCGACGCTGTGGGTGCTGCAGCCTATGTGACACGTATCCGCGCCATCTTGCTGCGCGACAAGGGTGCTACACTCAGCCCATTCAATGCCTTCTTGCTGCTGCAAGGCGTAGAGACCCTCTCGCTGCGCATTGAGCGCCATGTGGAGAACGCCCTGAAAGTGGTGGAATATCTCTCCAACCACCCAAAAGTGGCAAAGGTGAACCACCCATCGCTGCCATCGCACCCCGACTACGAGCTTTATCTCCGCTACTTCCCCAATGGAGCCGGCTCAATCTTCACATTTGAGATTAAAGGCGGACAGAAGGAGGCTTTCACCGTTATCGACAGCCTGCAAATCTTCTCACTGCTTGCAAACGTAGCCGACGTGAAGTCGCTCGTGATTCACCCTGCCACCACCACTCACTCGCAGCTTAGCGAGGAGGAGCTTAACGAGCAGGGCATATATCAATCGACCATACGCCTGAGCATAGGCACCGAGCACATCGACGACATAATTGCCGACCTCGACCAGGCTCTCGCCAAGATATAACTCCACCGGTATAAAGGACAATAATCGCAACCGCATTCTTTCTCATTTTTGGCGAGAAATTTGGAGAATTGTGAGAAAGGTAATATATTTGCGGTGATGAATCAGGTGAAACGGCTCATCGTTTCGCCCGATTTATTTTATAACATTCAATGTAACAATTATTTATGATTTTATTGTCAAAGAACAGCAATCATGTGATGCCCGCAGTCGCTGCGGTGCTGCGATGTTGATTTTCGTCATGCTTCCGATGAAAATCGATCATTAATGCACCATTTTTGCGACCGCTGTGAGTCACGCGCCTACAGGGTGTGCTGTGTTCTTTGACATGCTGGCTGCATCGCTCCTGCATTTGGTTCTGAGGAGGTGCCATTCGGGCAGGGAGATGCCTTTTTTATGCCCTTGACTATGGGGCTTAATTCATAGTTATATCACTGATTATAAATTGTTTAAATTTTGAATGTTATGAGAAAGAATAATACCGACGATACATTGTTCGACCAGCTCCTCGACAATTTCATTGAGCAAGAACAAAACCATAATCTCTTTGATCAAGACTCCAATCCCTTTGAATACGACACCGATATGACGCAACCAAAGCCTATCGGCGTGAATCGCTGCAAGCCAATCTACTACAACAGCTCAGCCGTATCGGTGTCGCTCTGCCTGTCACGTAGTCTCACCGCCGATGACTCCATCACGGTGAAGTGCCACAACTCATGCTACATGCCCATGGGCGAAGTGGGACTATCGCACAACGATACAATCGACTCACGCCCCTATATCAAGGGCATTATCCACACCGATTATATGTGGTTGCCCGATGTGTATCACTTTGTGATTTTTAGCGGAAACACGCCCATCGATGCTTTCAGCTTCAGTTTCGACGGTGAAGCATTTAAGTATGCCGATTACCACACTGTCACTCCACAAAGTGACGAATCGATTATTGCACAATGCGACTTCCACCAAACAAGCTGGAACCTTCTCCGCAAGATGCCCGGCACAAAGGGCATCATCGACAGCCTCATTGAGCACAGCAAGCTGCATCTGCTCAATAGGTGGCGAAAAAAGCAAGAGCTGACCGAAATAGTGCGCTCCTGCCACTTTGCGGTAAGCGGTGCCTCGTGGCACATTATGACACTGCTTCCACGCCTTTTCTGCCCCGGATTTAGCGTGACTAAAGTGGATTGCAACGAACTTTGCGAGCCAAAGATGACCAACGACCCCTACGAGCACATCAACACGCTGCTTAACGACATCGACAACGGTGTGCTCGTGCTCAGCAACATATCAGCCCTGCTCTCACCCACCGGCAACTATGTGGCGCAAAAGCTCATAGGCTGCCTCACAAGCAAATGCTACAAGTTTTCGCTGATGATTGGAGGCTCCAAGCAGGAGATTGAGAACCTGCTAACCACCTATCCGGCCATCGGCAGCCATATCCCAGCCAATCACCGCCTCTCATGTGGCATCACAGGGAGCAACGAGCTGACGCACTACGTGTTCACCTACTTGCAGCGACATCAGTTCCGACTTTCACTCGAAGCCAAGAACCGCGTGCGCGAGCTGATTGAGCGCGACTACAACAGCCTGAGGCTCTGCAACGATGTGGTGCAACACATCAACGACACTCTTGCCGGTGTGATTTCGGGGAATGTGAACAGGCGCATGTTCAGCTCTTTCAGCGACAAGATTGCCGACAAGAAGTTCTATCTATCTACAATCGAAGCTTCCGACTTCGACGGAATCTCATTCGCCACTCACCGCGAAAGTAACACCGGGTGTATGGGTGAGCTTGATGAACTTGTCGGTCTCACTGAGCTGAAACAGAGCCTTGCAACTGCTCTCAATAAGATGCGATTCACGGCAATGCGCCGCCAGGCAGGACTTAACACCGGTCGTGCCATGGCTAATCACATCATCTTCACCGGAAATCCGGGTACGGGTAAGACCACCGTTGCCAAAATGATTGGCAAGGCTTTTCATTCGCTGGGATTGCTCTCGCGCGGCGATGTGGTGGTGACCGAACGCTCGAAACTTGTGGGACGCTACATCGGCGACACCGAGAAAAATGTGCTCGATGTGCTCAATCAGGCTCGCGGCAATGTGCTTTTCATTGATGAAGCCTACACCCTCTACACCGGGCACTCCGACGACCGCAAGGACTTCGGGTGGCGCGTTATCGAAACTTTGCTGACCGTGCTTTCGCAGCCCGACCCCGATATGGTTGTGATTTTTGCTGGATATGAGAAGGAGATGAACGATATGCTGAAGATGAATCCCGGGCTGGAGGGACGCTTTGCTCACCATTTTCGTTTTCCCGACTACGATGCTACTGAATTGTGTACCATTGCCGAGCGTCTGCTCGAAAAATTAGACTATCGTCTCGATGCCGATGCTCGCGATGCCTTGCAAAGCGAAATAAGCCGTGCTGTAGCACACAAAGACCGCACATTCAGCAATGCCCGCTGGGTGAGCAATTTTGTGGAAAACGGTATTATAGGCAGCATTGCCAATCGCCTTGCAGCCCGCCTTGACACCGATGCCGCGAGCGTCACCACCGATGAACTACGCACAATTCACGCCTGCGACATACACACAGCTACCGCTGCCACAGCAACAGGTGCCACAGCAGCTCCACGCCGTCGCATAGGCTTCGCTATTCCTTAGAGTTGAGATATTCGCCGTAGATGCGGCATGCAAGTGCCACAGTCTCCACGCAAGGGCGCTTCTTGTAGTATTCGGGAGTGCGCTCCTCGGGCTTGGTGGTGATGGGAGTCATCGGCTTGAGACCAAGCAACTCAGCGCAAGTAATCGAGCCAGCTTCCTTCTCAAATTGGTGGGCAAGGAGCTGCACAAGCTCATAGTTGCGACCTTTGCCTTCGGTGTCGCCCTCCACTGTCGAGCCATTTTCCAGCCCGGCAAGAATGCACATTCCGCTCACCGTGCCACAAGTGAGGCGCATACGGCCAATACCACCGCCAAACGAGGCAGCCATGCGCAGCGCAAGGTTGATGTCGAGGTCATACACATCAGCGTATGCCGCCACCACTGCCTGCGAGCAGTTGTAGCCCTTCTTGAACCACTCTTTTCCGCGCTCCACGCGCTCTTCCACATTTACTTTCATAGTAATGAGTATATGCTTGCAGGGACAAAATACGCCCCAAAGTTATCTAATCACATCTATACGCCCCACAGTGGTTCCTTCAGAGCCGTTTGCCGGAGTAGCTACGATGGTGTATCGCCCGGTGGGCACACGCTTTCCGGCATTGTCGGTGAGATTCCACAGTGCGGTTCCGCCATCGGCATCAATGGTGGCAACCACAGTGCCCTTGGCATCGGTGATGCTCAGCCTTGAGCCTGAAATGAGCTTCTCGATAGTCACAAATCCGGTGTAGCCGGCAGGCACATTGGCTGGAGTTATGGTCACGCGCGAGTAGTCGGACTCGCCCGGTGTAACGCCACGGTTAAATTCACACAATCCATTATCGGTGCCGGCATAAATCGTCGAGCCATCGGGCTTGGCGCACACCGAAATCACTTTTACGTCGGGCAGATAGCTATTGTCGGGCGTGTAGTGATTAAGAATCTGCTTACAGTCGGCACTCACCTCATAGAGACCTTGGGTGATTGTTCCAAACCAGAAGTGACCCTGAGCGTCCTCACACATCGAAGTAACGTCGATACCCTCGAGTAGCACAGTGCCGTCGCTCAATGTGGGACGTGTACCGCGGAAATCGTCATCGAATGCCTTCGATGGGTCGAAATATAGCACTCCATCGGCTGTGCAGAGCCACATGTTACCCTTTGAATCTTCGCGCATTTCATAGTGCCATGAAGCCTTAAACTGGAGTCCGTTCTGGTCGCTGATGGCATCGAATCGCTTGGTGCGCACTTGGTCGCTTGCAGGATCGCCGCCATCGTCGATAATGGTGATGGTGGGATAGTAGGTACCCGTATTCGACACTTTGATGTTATGCTTTCTGCTGAGTGCAAACAGTGAGCGCCAGCCCGAATTTGCAGGAAGCTGCGTGTTCACGCGAATCCAATCTTCGGCTGTAATGTTCTCCTTGTGGAGCTTGTC
>CALZFJ010000070.1 GCA_945645715.1 uncultured Prevotellaceae bacterium
ATTCCGTCCATTTGCGGAGCAAGATAGGGGTGCATACCTATAGTCTGCTTTGCAATCGACATGTAGCCTGCCTCGTAGGAACCATTGTCGGCACCACCCGAGTCGTAACCCGGCTGACGGCGGTCGCTCACGAATCCCGAAGCACCCATTGTGAGAGTCCAGTATTTTGCAATCTTCGAGTCGAGGTTGAAGCGCATAGAGTAGCGGTTATACTCGAAGTTGTCGATGTTACCCTGCTGGTTGAGGTAGCCCACCGAAGCATAGTAGTTGTGGTTCTCAGTACCGCCCTGCATCGACACTGTGTGCTTGTGGGTGAGACCTGTGCCGAACACCTTGCCGATGTAGTCGTAGTTCTCGTAGCCATCGGTGGGGTCGCCATTGGCAACGAGATTAAACATATCCTGAGTGTACTTAGGAACATACTGCGAGCGGTCGGTGATAGTACCGTTAGCCATCTGGTCCATCATGTCGGCCATGTTGTAGTAGTTCATAAATTCAAGGCCATTCATGAACTTGGGGAAGTTGGCATTGACCGAAGCACCCACAGAGCCGTCGTAGGTCACCTTGGGGGCACCCTTTCCACCGCGCTTGGTGGTGACGATAATCACACCGCCGGCAGCGTTAAGACCATATACTGCAGTGGCGGCAGCATCCTTGAGCACCGAGAGGCTCTCGATGTCGTTAGGGTCAATCTCATCGATAGAGCGAGGCACACCATCAACGATGTAGGTGACAGCCTTCACCGAGCCACGGATGCGGATAGAAGCCTGGTCAACGCCCGGCTCACCCGAAGTCTGGATTGATGAAAGACCGGCAACCTTACCGGCGAGCATCTGGGTGAGCTGCGTGGTAGGAGCCACGGTAAGCTCTTCACCCTTGATTGCCGAAACGGCACCCGTCAATGATGATTTTTTCTGCTTGCCATAACCCACGACGATAACCTCGTCGAGGTTGGCGGCATTTTGTTTCAGAACCACGTCGATAACTTTTGCGTTACCCACTTTCATCTTCTGCGTGTCCATACCCACGTAGGAGAATGTCAGAATTTGCCCTTTTTTGGCATTCACTGAATATTTACCGTCGATGTCGGTTGTAGAGCCTGTAGTGGTACCTTCCACCATCACAGTAGCTCCAATCAACGGTTCTCCTTGTTCGTCGGTTACGGTACCCACAATCTTCTGGGCAAAACCGAATGCCGGGATTGCCAGGACGAACATCATTGCAACCAGTAAGCGTCGCACGATGCTCATTGAATTAGATTTTGAGTTTAACTCCATAGAACAAAAATGTTTAAAATTAATGATTGAAATGAATTGTGTATTGCAAAATTAGATTTTTGGTATTTGTGAGGCTCTCAAAAGCCGCAACAGCGGCTTATGAGAGTTGTTCGAGAATTTGCCAGCACTGGAAGAGTCCTCTCGGCACGTGGAAACAGCCTTTCCACTTGCCGCCCTTGCCTTCGAGCAGCACCTCGCCGCGACGGTTGAGGTAGCCCCACCATTCGGGATATTCCTGATCCTTGAAGTGGCTCCAAGTGTAGTCGTGTACGCGCTTGAACCACTCGAGGCAACGCTCGTCGCCTGTGAGCTGGTAGCCCTTTATCATTGAGATAAGCGTCTCGATGTGTACCCACCATAGCTTCTGGTCCCACTCAAGTTCCTGTGTGGGGTGCCCGTGAAGGTCCATGAAGTAGAAAATACCGCCAAACTCCTTGTCCCAGCCATATTCAGCCATGCGAATGGCAGTGTCCTTGGCCTTCTCGATGAGTTCGGGGCGGTTGAGTCGCTTGCCGAGGTCCATAATGAACCACATAGCCTCAATGGCATGACCCGGGTTCATGTGGCGGCCGTCCATGCAATCAACGAGTGAACCGTCTTCAGCCACATTCTCCACGATAAGTCCGCCAAGCTCCGGGCGCAGGAACACGTCCATCACCTCGTGAATGCACACGTCGATGGTACGCTGCATGAAGTCGGGGTCGAGCAGAGGCTCAATTTCGAGAGCAAGGTTGCACAGAATCATCGGCAGAGCGAAGTTCTTGAGCGAGCGAGTGCCGGGGTGCACCTTGTTCCATTTACCTTTGGGGTTATCAACCTTCGAGAGCACGATGTCGAAGGTGCGCTTTGCAATGTCGGCATACTCCTTGTTGCCGGTGGCAATGCTCAGCTGACCGAATGCCATAGTGGCGAAAGTGTAGGAGAAGATGTTGTAAGGCTCCACAAGAGGCTGTCCCTCGCGAGTGAGCGAGAAATACCAGTTGTAGTTGCCGTCGTGTCCGTATTTCTTGAGAAATTCTCCTCCCTGAATGGCTGCGTCGAGCCATTCCTTGCGCTTTTCCACCTTGTTATAGAGCATTGAGAACATCCACACTTCACGTCCTTGCAGCCATATAAACTTATCGGTGTCATATACGTCACCTTTACGGTCGAGACAAGTAAAATAACCGCCAAATTCCTTGTCCTGTGATTTTTCAAGCCAGAAAGGCAGCACAGAGTCGAGAAGCTCGCTCTTGTACTGTTCTGCTAATTTTTTAAAGTCAGTCATCTCTGAATATTTTTTAGGTAGTTGATTATAATTCTATTTAGGTAAGAGGTAAGAGGTGGGAGTGGAGAGGGCTTAGCCCTCTATCCACTTTTTAACCTCTAATGTCTAACCATATTATTTCTTAGTCCAGTATTGCTCGATTTCTTCGAGCGACTTGCCGGTGGTCTCGGGTACTAAGCGCCACATTATGAGCATATAAGGCACGCACATGGCTGCAAAGAGCAGGAAGGTGCCGGCAGGTGTGATGTTCTCAAGCAGCCACGGTGTGAGCTGGCCGATGAGATAGGTGCCAATCCACAGCGACAGTCCGGCAACCGACATTGCCACGGCGCGGACCTTGATGGGATACATCTCGCTGAGAATAACCCACACTACGGCGCATATCGAACCGGCGCAGCACACTATGTAGAGCATAAAGAACACGAGCAGGAATATTGATGAAAGTCCCAGTGAAGCACCCCATGTGAAATAGAATGCGATGAGGAGCAGCGACACAATCATGCCCGATACGCCATAATAGACCAGAGCCTTACGACCCACGCGGTCGATGATGAACATGGCAAGCACGGTGGTAATCATGTTGGCGAGTCCCACAAGCACCTGGTAGAAGAGTGCATCGTCGCTGGGGAGTCCGGCATCCTTGAAAATCTCCGGACCGTAGTAGAGCACTGCATTCACGCCCATAAACTGACCGAGAATTGCAATTGCAACACCTATGAGCAGAGCCTTGAAGATGCCCGGCTGCAGCAAGAGCTTGAACTCCGATTCCTCGCCTGCAGTGGTAGCCATTACTTCGCGTGTAGCGGCAATCTGGCGCTGGATTTCGGTCTTGTCGGTGTAGATTTTGCTGAAAATGTCGCCGGCACGGCTGAGTCGGTCCTGAGTGATTAGCCAGCGTGGGCTTTCGGGAATGAAGAGCACCACAGCAAGGAAGATGAACGACGGGAGGAAGCCCATGCCGAGCATTCCGCGCCATGCCTCGCTGATGAAGATGCGGTTGAGCGATTCGCCCAGCTCTGCACCGCTCTGCGAGAAGATAAGCAGATAGTTATTAACCACGTAGGCTCCAACCACACCTATGGTGACGGCGAGCTGATAGAGCGATACGAGCAGTCCGCGACGCTCAGGAACCGATATCTCGCTGATATAAAGCGGACAAACGATTGATGCTACTCCTATGCCCACTCCGCCAATGATGCGGTAGCTCACCAGAGCGAAGAATGATGATGCCAAGGCACAGCCAATCATCGACACGCAGAATAGCACTGCCGAGAGTATCATGGTGTTTTTGCGTCCCGCCTTGTCGCCGAGTACGCCACCAAAAAGCACTCCCACAATTGCACCCACGAGAGCTGAGCCTACAAACCAGCCCTTATCCATGGCGTTGAGCTGGAATTGTGCCGCTACGTCGCTGATTGTGCCCGACACCACAGCTTCATCGTATCCGAAGAGGAAACCTCCCATTGCTGCGGCTATCGAGAGGAATAGCAAATATCCCCAATTATAATTTTTCATGACTTGTGTATATATTATTGTGTAATACCTTTAGATTCCGAAATACTCCTTATAGCGGTCGTAGAGGTGACCTGCCTGCAGATAAGCCGACTGCGGACTCATGAAGTGGCTGAACTCGAAGGTGATAGCCTTGTCGTATCCGGCACGCTTGGCTGCTTCGAGCTTCAGGCGCAGCTTGTCGAACTTGATGGGCAGGAACTTGATTGGCATGTCGCGGTCGAAGGTCTCGGCATTGGTCCAGCACTTCATTCCATATTTGTCGGCAAGACGCTTGTTCACTTCAAAGAAGGCATCAAGCTCGTCGTAGTCGATATGTCCGTCCTGGAAAGCGCAGGCATCTACCACATCGTGGATTCCGTCGAAAATCTCGTCCCACTCCTTCTCGTGCTGCTGCACGCTCACGGCATCGTCTTTCGAGAGGTTGCTACCGCTTGCCATCACAGCCTTCTTGCCGTCGATCCACGGCGAGATGAAGGTGGGCAGGCCGCCCGACACGTCCTTGCACTGCTTGCCCATAGCGTGGAATGCCGAGATAGCACCCTTGGTGGCACGGCTGATTTCGCCGCTGATATACCAGCCCTGGAAGCTCTTGTGCTTGCTGCCATAGTTTTTCCACACTTCGTCGATCACATATTTGTTGTCTTCAATCTCCCACGAGAGGTCGCCGGTGTCCCAGTAGCGTCCTGAGTCGTAGAGACCGAAGTAGAATTTCATCTCATATTTGTCGGCAAGCGTTAGGAACATCTCCAAAAGGTCCTGCGAAGGACGGTAGCAGCCCTTGCCTATGAGGTAGGGCGAATTGAAGGTGATAAACTTGCGGTAACCCGAGCGAATCATTATCACCGTATCGATGCCGATAGCCTTCATGTGGCGGAAGTCGGCGTCCCACTCTTTCACACCCCAGTTCTGGTGAGGAATGTCGTGTGAGATTTCATCGAGGAACGTACCGGTGATAGGAAGTGCATTTTTTTTCTCCACGAGCCAATAGTTGTCGGCAGCAACAGCTGCTTCAGCCTTTTGCTCGTCGCTTGTCCGATTGCAACCCATCAGTGCGGGAGCTGCGGTGGCTGCTGCGCCAATCAGGGCAAGGTCTTTTAGAAATTTTCTGCGGTCAGACATATAAATCTTCTGTTTTAGTGTGGTTATGTTTTGGTTTTTATAAATTTTTCTGTTCTTCTAATGGTGCATTCAGGCTTAAATGTGAATTGCAATGCTACTCCTGTAACCGGAGCCACATACACTCAAGGGGCTCCGGTTGCCAGTTTCGCGTTCACCTTTAAACCATTTTTACCTATATTACTAACTTTATTTGAAGCCTTAACTAAATTCTGACGACGGGCAATCGTGCAATACGTAGTGCCGACAGTTTGCAACGCTGCCATGGTGGCTGTCGCTGCGGGCAATAGGGTGCTATGTTTCTGTGTCGGGTAGTATAGCATAGTTGTTTCCTTTGTCAATTGCTGAATTGTAGGGTGTATATCGGAGCTTTTGGCTCCGGCAACGCCTATTTTTCAGCCCAATTTTTCTTGTTATTGGTTTCCGCTTGCAAACTTAATAAAAAAATTTATATAAAACGAAATTATTTCCTAAAACTTTTTAGTTAATTACTCTTTTTTATCAAAAAAGCATTAATTTGCCCGATAATGGGCATTTTTGATGCCTCAATTTAAGGAATTTTGAGCCTGACGGGGCAGGAATGTCGCGATTTATGTGTAATTTTGCAATGGCTTTGATGAAGCCTTCCAAAATAACTCTACAATCCTACGCACGATGAGATATCTTCTTTACACTTTATATATAATTGCCGCTTGTGCCATTGTGGGGTGCAAGGGCAGTCATAAGGAAAACTCTCCCGAAGTAGCCGATTTGGTGAAATTCGACGATTTGGGAGAAGATGCATGCTTCTACGGCGACGAAGACGCTGCCACTAATGCGGTGACCGATACAGCCTCGCCTTCTGCCGAAGCCGATTCGGTGGCTGATGCTGCCGCCACCGAAGCTGACTCTGTTCGGTACGACACCGCATCAGTAGGCAACCCGGAACCGCAGCCTGCCGCAATGCCGGCTCAGACCCTGGCGCAAGCCGATGTTGCCGATGACGAACGCTCCACCGCGCCCTTCGACGGCGTTGTGCACCGCATGAAAGTGCACTCCGTGGGACGCTCGCTCCGTGAAGTATTCAACGACAGCAATGCCGTGCACCTTGAAGCAGCACGTTCTCTTGGCTTTGAGCCTATCACCGACCTGCGCACCGCCTATGACATCAGCATACCCATTCGCGAAGTGCGCACCTGCAAGGATTTCCACATCGACAAGCTCAGCCACTCCATGCCCTACCTTGTGCCCGAGGCAGAGCGGCTTCTGCACGACATAGGCCGCTCGTTCAGCGACACTATCCGCGCACGCGGCGGAAAGAGTTATAAGATAAAGGTGACGAGTCTCACCCGCACCGATGTGACGGTGCGCCGTCTGCGCCGTCGCAACAGTAACGCCACCCAGGAGTCGGCACACCGATTTGGAACAACGTTCGACATAAGCTACTCTAAATTCATCTGTTGCGACTCCTCGTATGTGATTCACGAAGGCGACCTGAAGAATATCCTCGCCGAGGTGCTACATCGCTTGCGCCGTGAAGGACGCTGCTATGTGAAGTGGGAGCGCAAACAGGGCTGTTTCCACATCACCACACGTCCGGTGGGACGCCGCCCTAGGCAGGTGAAATAGCCGAAATTAGCTACATTGCGCAATTATCTGCCATAAAATGCCGATTTTCTCGCACTTGGGCGCAAAATTTCGCGGATTATGTGTATTTTTGCATTGTGGAAAAGAACAGTAACATAAAGAAAAGCGTATATGCGCATGGCGCAGAGCATGGCGTGGTGATTGGCATCTACCTCACTGTGGTGTCGATGGCACTCTTCTATGGCGGAACCTCAACCCTCCTGTCGCTCGTGGCGCTGTTGCTGCTGCTGGGTTTCCCCGGTGTGCTCTTTGTGATTGAGCGACGCTATCACCGCTCAACCGGTGGCTGTGCCGACATTTCGGCAATGTGGCTATTGGGGCTTGTGAGCACGCTATGCGGGTCGCTCATCTGCGGCATTGCCGACTATGCCTGGCTTGAGTTTGTGAGTCCCGGCTTCATACTTGAGCAAGTCAACGCTGCCATCGAAGCCTACAACTCCCTGCCCGAGATGCGCGACACCGAAGTGGTGGCATCGCTGAAGCGTGCCATCGAGATGGGAATGTTGCCCACACCTATTGAGTTTGTGGTGAATATGATTCTCTTCACCACCTTTGCAGGCTCCATTCTCTCGCTCATAGCAGCTGCCATTGTGAATATGCTTGGTGTGAAGGAGCGCAACATCACGCCTAAGGCATAATGTGAAACTTGAAACGCAAATTTTTTGATAACTATATATAGAATTAAATAGACGATATGGATATTTCGGTTGTGGTGCCTCTTTACAACGAGGCGGAATCGCTGCCCGAACTGACAGCATGGATTGAGCGTGTGATGCGCGAAAACGGGTTCACCTACGAGATTATCTTCATGAACGACGGCTCGACCGACAATTCGTGGGAGGTAATCAAGCAGCTGAGCGAGAAGAACAGTTGCGTGAAGGGAATCTGCTTCCGCCGCAACTATGGCAAGTCGCCTGCGCTCAACACCGGTTTCCGCCACGTGCAGGGCGATGTGGTTATCACTATGGACGCCGACCTCCAGGATAGCCCCGATGAGATTCCGGCTCTCTACAAGATGATTATCGAGGAGGGCTACGACCTCGTGAGCGGCTGGAAGAAGAAGCGCTACGACCCGCTGAGCAAGACCATTCCCACTAAGCTCTTCAACGCCACCGCCCGCAAAGTGAGCGGAATCAAGAACCTGCACGACTTCAACTGCGGGCTGAAGGCTTATCGCCGCAAGGTGGTGGAGCGAATTGAGGTGTATGGCGACATGCACCGCTACATTCCATATCTTGCCAAGAATGCCGGTTTCACCAAGATAGGTGAGAAGGTGGTGCACCACCAGGCAAGAAAATACGGCTCGTCGAAGTTTGGCATGAGCCGCTTCGTGAATGGCTACCTCGACCTCGGCACGCTGTGGTTCCTGTCGAAATTCGGCGTGAAGCCAATGCACTTCTTCGGACTGCTCGGCTCGCTGATGTTTGTCCTCGGTTTCATCTCGGTGGTGAT
>CALZFJ010000071.1 GCA_945645715.1 uncultured Prevotellaceae bacterium
GAAGCGCATTGCCGACACTATGGCTGGCTACTCAGCCACTCCGCTCCTTGAGGTGGGTCCCGGCATGGGGGTGCTCACCCGGTTTCTTCTCGATGCCCGGCACGACTTGAAGGTGGTGGAACTCGACTCGGAATCGGTGGAATATCTTGGCGTGAATTTCCCCGACCTCGATGGCCGCATCATTGCCCACGACTTCCTGAAGCTCGACCTGAAGCGCATTTATGGCGACGCTCACTTCAATGTGATAGGCAATTACCCCTACAACATCTCGTCGCAAATTTTCTTCAAGGTGCTCGACTTTAAGGACCAGATCGACTGCTGCAGCGGTATGCTCCAGCGCGAGGTGGCGCAGCGCATTGCAGCCCCTCCCGGCTCGAAGACCTACGGCATTCTGTCGGTACTACTCCAGGCGTGGTACTCGATTGAGTATCTTTTCACCGTCGATGAGCACGTGTTCAATCCTCCGCCAAAGGTGAAATCGGGAGTGATTCGCCTCACCCGCAACGATGTGAAATCGCTCGGCTGCGATGAGTCGCTTTTCAAGACCATAGTGAAGACGTCGTTCGGACAGCGACGGAAAACGCTCCGCAACTCACTGCGCGGACTTTTGCCGAAGGAATCGCCACTGCTCGCCCACCCTATCATGGCGCAACGCCCCGAGCAGCTGAGCGTGCAGCAATTCATCGACCTCACCAATATGGTAGGCGAGGCGAAAGCCTACGACAGCGAGAGAAAATAATGCCCCGGGGCGCGGTGCCCCGCAATTCATTTACACAATAACCGCAAAACACTATGAAGGAATATACTGAGGAATATCTCAACACCATACAGCAAATCGTGCGCGAGCGCGATGTGAAGCGTGCCAAGGAGTTTCTTGCCGAGCTACACCCTGCCGACATCGCCGAACTCTTTGAGGATCTTGCCATCGACGATGCCGAGTTTCTCAATGAGCTCCTCGAAGACGAGACTGCCGCCGAGGTGCTCATGGAGATGGACGAGGACGAGCGCCGAAAGCTCCTTGCCAATATGCCCAAGGAGGAGATTGCCAAGTCGCTCGAGCACCTCGACACCGACGATGCCGTTGACCTTATCCAGGACCTTGATGAGGAGGATCGCGATGAGGTGATTTCGCACATCGACGACGTGGAGCAGGCAGGCGACATCATCGACCTCTTGAAATATGACGATGACACTGCCGGCGGACTTATGGGTACGGAGATGATTATCGTGAACGAAAACTGGAGTATGCCCGAATGTCTCAAGGAGATGCGTGTGCAAGCCGAGGATATGGACGAAATCTACAATGTATATGTTGTCGATGACGACCATCGCCTCAAGGGCGTGTTCCCGCTGAAGAAGATGATCACCCACCCCTCGGTGTCGAAAATAAAGCATGTGATGGATACCGACCCTTTCTCGGTGAAGACCGATACGCCCATCGAGGACGTTGCGCACGACTTCGAGAAATATAACCTCGCCGCAATGCCCGTGGTCGATTCAATCGGACGCCTGGTGGGGCGCATCACCTTCGACGACGTGATGGACAAGGTGCGTGAATACTCTGAGCGCGACTACCAGTTGGCATCCGGTATCTCGACCGACGTGGAATCGGACGATAACATCTTCACCCAGACCAAGGCCCGCCTGCCATGGCTGCTCATCGGCATGATTGGCGGTCTTGCCAACTCGGTGATTCTCGGCGGCTTTGAGAAGGGATTTGCTACCAATCCGGCAATGGCTCTTTTCATTCCGCTTATCGGAGGAACCGGCGGAAATGTTGGAATACAGTCGTCGGCTATCATCGTGCAGGGTCTTGCCAACGGCAGCCTCGACATCAAGGACTCCGCCCGGCAGCTGTGGAAGGAGCTTAGCGTGGGACTGCTCAATGCCACCATCATCTCGCTACTCGTGTTTTGCTACAACTGCTTCCGCCTCGACCCCACCAACGTCACCACCATAGCCGTATCGGTGTCGCTCTTCTGCGTGGTTATCTTCGCTTCGGTATTCGGCACCTTTGTGCCTCTAACGCTCGAAAAGCTCAAAATCGATCCTGCACTTGCCACGGGTCCCTTCATAAGCATCACCAACGACATCATAGGCATGCTCATCTATATGCTCGTGAGCTCAGCACTGATTAATTCAATGGCATAGCCGGTTTCGAGGGCAATGCCCGAAACCGACAGCAGGCACCTCACTCACGTGAGATGCCTGCCAAAGATATAAAGAATCAAACTGTAAAAAAACAATAATCTTCAAATCCATTGAACAGGGCACACAGCCATGTGGCTGTGCAGCTTCTCTATCAGAGAATGCCCTGAGCCATCATGGCATTTGCCACCTTCATGAAGCCTGCCACATTGGCACCCTTCACATAGTTCACATAGCCATCTTCCTGCTTGCCATAGCGCAAGCACTGTGCGTGGATATTAGCCATGATATCCTTGAGCTTCTTATCTACCTCCTCGGCGCTCCACGAGAGCATCTGTGCGTTCTGAGCCATTTCAAGACCGGATACCGACACTCCACCGGCATTTGCTGCCTTACCGGGAGCGTAGAGAATCTTGGCGTTGATAAACTCATGCACAGCCTCGGGAGTAGAAGGCATGTTGGCGCCTTCCGACACTGCGATACAGCCGTTGGCAAGCAGAGTGCGTGCATCATCACCGTCAAGCTCATTCTGGGTAGCCGATGGCATAGCAATGTCGCACTTAACGCCCCATGGACGTCCGCCCTCGAAGTATTCGCAGCCATATTCCTCGGCAAACTCGCGAATGCGGCCACGATAGATGTTCTTAAGCTTGAAGATGTAGTCGAGCTGCTCGCGGGTGAGACCATCGGGCACATAGATAGTGCCGTTAGAGTCGCTCATGGTCACCACCTTAGCACCAAGCTGCAAGAGCTTGTCGGCAGTGTAAGTAGCCACATTTCCCGAACCCGAGATAGCCACCTTCTTGCCCTTGATGTCGATGCCGCGAGTAGCAAGCATATTCAGCAAGAAATACACATTGCCATAACCCGTAGCCTCGGGGCGAACGAGCGAGCCACCAAACTCAATTCCCTTTCCGGTGAATGTTCCGGTGTGCTCACGTGCCATCTTCTTGTACATTCCAAACATATATCCCACCTCGCGACCGCCTACGCCGATATCGCCGGCCGGCACGTCGGTATCAGGACCGATATGACGCCACAGCTCAGCCACGAAGGCCTGGCAGAAGCGCATAATCTCCATGTCGCTCTTTCCTTTGGGGTTGAAATCCGAACCTCCCTTTCCACCGCCCATTGCGAGAGTGGTGAGAGAGTTCTTAAACGTCTGCTCGAAGGCGAGGAACTTGAGAATCGACAAGTTGACCGACGAGTGGAAGCGGATTCCTCCCTTGTACGGACCAATCGCGTTGTTGTGCTGCACGCGATAGCCCATATTGTTCTGTACGCGACCCTTGTCGTCCACCCACGATACACGGAAAGAGAAAATCCTGTCGGGTATGCACAGGCGCTCAATCAGATTATATCGTTCAAACTCGGGATGCTCATTGTAAGCATCTTCAATGGTGGTTAGCACTTCCTCTACTGCCTGAAGATACTCAGGCTCATTCGGAAAACGACGACGCAAGTCGTTTAATACGTCACTTGAATTCATTTTTCAAAAAAGTTTCTTTATGTTTTTATACTAAAATCCCTTATTCTATTAGTGTAAGCTGCATTTATAGTGCAAAAACTGCTGAGATGCAGCAAAACTTATGCAAAGTTCACGCAAATCGAACGCAGAAACGACAAGCTTGCTTGATCGGTTCTGCTGAGATGCAGCAAAACTTATGCAAAGTTCACGCAAATCGAACGCAGAAACGACAAGCTTGCTTGATCGGTTCTGCTGAGATGCAGCAAAACTTATGCAAAGTTACAAATAATTCCTGAAAATTCTAACATTTTATCACAAAAATATCGCTTTTTGTGAGATTTTTTCTTTTTTACCCCAATTTTACGATGAATTATCCACAAAATACACCTATTTCGCAACAATCTGCTACCACTTTCACACCCTCCGGCACCCACACCAACTCACCATCACACCCTCTCAAATTCACAAAATACACAACCTTGTGTAACACAACCTTGTGTATTTTGTGTTTTTTTACTAACTTTGCATAAGATAGGCGGCATTTCGGCATAACAGCTCAAGCAAGCTTGGCTTTTCTGCTCTCAATTTGTACGCATACAAAGAAATTCAATAAATATACCTGACAATTATGAGCAACAACAAGAGTTTTGTTTTCGGAGTATCAGTTTCCGATTATAATTTTATCGGCAGAGAAACTGAAATCCGCCAACTCAAGATGAATTTTGAAGAAGGGATAAACACCATTCTCATTTCACCGCGACGATGGGGGAAAACTTCGCTCGTGAAGCGTGTGTGCCAAGAGGTTGATAAGGAAAAGGTAATCACAGTGTTCATAGATATATTCCGCTGCAAAAGCGAATATGAATTTTACAACACTCTCACCGAGGCAATACTGAAACAAACAGCATCGCGCTCTGAATTATGGATGGAAAATGCCCGGGAGTTTCTCACAAGACTTACTCCCAAAATCAGCGTATCGCCCGAGCCAAACTCAGAATTTGCCCTCAGCTTAGGAATTACGCCACACACTCACACACCCGAGGAAGTGCTTCAGCTTGCTGAAGACATCGCCAAGCGTAAGGGTAAGCGCATCGTGGTGTGTATCGACGAATTTCAGCAAATAGGTGAAATGCCCAACTGCCTCAGCTTGCAGAAGTGGTTACGTTCGGTGTGGCAGCATCAACAGCATGTATCGTATTGCCTTTTCGGCAGCAAGAAACACACTATGATGACGGTGTTTCAACGGCGTAACATGCCACTCTACCAGTTTGGCGACTTGAAGTTTCTCGGGAAAATCCCGACAGAGACATGGACACACTACATTATATCACATTTTGCCGACCGCCATCGCTCGATTTCAAGCGATTTGGCTGCTAAAATATGCCTCACGGTTGATAATCACTCTTCCTACGTCCAACAACTGTCGTGGATAATCTTCTCTCTGATTGATGAAGGTGAAATGGTGGAAGAACGACATCTGCAGATGGGAATTGATGCCTTAATAGATAGTCAAGAACAGCTCTTTATGCAACAAATAGAGCCTCTCACTGCATACCAGATGAACTTTCTCCGTTGCATTGTTGCCGGCAACCACACGAATTTTGGCGAATCGCGTATTAGAGAGACCTTTAATCTGGGCAGTGCATCAAATATTGCCCGACTAAAAAGTGCTCTTATTGAAAGGGATCTCATTGAAAACGATGGACTCGAAATTCACATTACCGACCCCATATTTTCGCTGTGGCTAACAAGAAGAGGATGAAACATTCAAGGCTATTACAGCATAATTGTTGGTAGCATTTTTTGGGAAAACATTTTTTAACGCACAAAATAATTAGCGAAAGCGAATTTTATATAAATTTGCGACCAAGAAGTGATAAATTTTTGCTTCAAATTGGAGCAATGTCAGCTTTTTTAAGCGCCTTTGGTGCATCATTAACCACATTGAAATTAATTAACTAAAACTATCATTATTATGAAGAGATTTGCTTTTTCTGCTATTTTCGTAGCTATTATGGTTGCTGTTAGCTCATTATGCGCTAATGCACAATCTTTCTCAACCGATGCTAAACGCACTTACAAGCCCACTAAAGAGGTGAAGAAGGAAGCTAAGAAATATGAGAAAGACGGTTGGAAGGTTGCTTTTGGCTCAATGCCTATGGCTGAACAAATGCAGCGTGCTATTTATTTCCAGAACGAAGTTGACGGCAACGGTCAGGCTAAATATGCCATCGGCCGCGGACAGACTACTGCCGAATATATCGATGCAGCTCGTCTTCAGGCTATGGAGTTTGCTCGTCTTCAAATTGCAAACCAGCTTGAGACCGAACTTACTGCCGAGGCTAAGAACGTATTTGGCAACGAGCAGGGTGAGCAGGTAACCTCAGTGATGCAGACTTCAGTGGGTGGCCGCAGCGTGGTTACTCAGAAGTTGAGCCAGACTGTAGTTGTTACTGAAATCCAGCGCGAGCTTCCTAACGGACTTAAAGAGGTGCAAATCACCATTGCTGCCGATCGCTCGCAAGTGTTGAAGGCTGCCAAGAAGGCTATTCGTGAAGAGCTCAAGAAGCGCGGCAACGACATCGTTGAGGAACTCGACAAGAAGGGCTGGGAATAATCGCATTATCCCATCTTTGCTACTCGCTTGCAAATGAGCCAACGCCCCATTCAAGCTCGCCAAGCGCGATTTTAAGTGGCGTTGTGCAAAAAACATAGCATTAGTCCATGGGAATTAGGCACATGATTCCTATGGGCTAATGTGGTTTTAGCAGTGCAATAGCATTTACAGAAATTTTTATTCTTTCACCCATCAAATAGAAGCATGAAACGACTACGTACATTAATCATTACCATAATGGTGGGCTGCATATCGATGGTGGTAATCGCCGACAAGCCTCGTGCTACGCAGAGTTTGCGGTCGAGCCTTCGTGAAATGCAAAACGACACCTCATCGTACGATGAATATAAAAAGCGTGTGAGCGAAAACTATGCCAAGCAGCGCAAAGAGATGATTGAGCGCTACATAGCTTATCGCGACAGCGTACTGAAGGAATTTGTCGATGCCTTAGGAAAGGATTGGGAAGAGGAAACATCTGACAAGCCTCTGCCTATGCCTGTGGATAACTCAGTGCCACCTGAAATCATCAAAGACGAGCCTGAAGTAGCACCCACTCCCGAGCCTGCCCCTGAGCCCAAGAAGGAGGTAACTCCAGCCCCTGAGCCTAAGAAGGAGGTGACTCCAGCCCCTGAGCCTAAGCAAGAGCCTAAAGCTGAGCCTAAAAAAGACGTAAAGAAGGATTCAAAGAAGGACAAAAAGAAGGATTCAAAGAAGGATAGCAAAAAAGGCTCCAAGAACGACAAGAAAAAAGGCAGCAAAGCCGAGTCGAAGAAAGAGCCAAAAGCTGAGCCCAAAGTTGAGCCAAAGCCCCAGCCTAAACAAGAGCCTAAACAAGAGCCAAAAGCTGAGCCGAAGCCCTCAAAGCCGCGCAACAATGGCAGCATTGCAGGTGTAGGCCGAATCAAGATAGACGAAGTAATTGAGGTGCCAAGCATTAAAGCTCGCGTACAGCCCAAGCCTTTTGTCCCCGTAATCATTCCCGAAGGTACAACAGTTGCCAAGAAGTGCGAGTTTGATTTCTTTGGCTCACACATCGCCATCGCTATCGACGACGACTGTCGCTTCAAGCTCGAAAGCAACACCAACCAAGGCGTGTCGAAAGCCGTTGGCGCACTTGCGAAAAACGACAAATACACCGTAGTGCTTCAAGACTGCCTCGACGCTCGCGAGAAACTGAAACTCAACGACTGGGCATACTACTCAATGCTCATCAAGCTGGGCGAAACATTCTTCGGCGGAAAGTGCAACGAAGCCACACTTCTTTCGGCATATCTCTACTGCATGTCGGGCTACCAGATGCGCTTTGCATTCGACAGAAGCACACGCAAGCTCTTGATCCTTGTTGCCTGCGACCAGTTAGTATCGGGTGCGCCCTATTGCCGCTACGATGGAGTGAAATTCTTCATTTTCTCAAATGAGGCCAATAGCGGATCGATAGAGCTTGAATGGTGCACCTACGCTCTCCCCAAGGAGAAAGCCATGTCGCTCTGGATGAAAGACGAGCCGCAATTTGCCGACGATGCCCGACTGGTGAAGCATCGCCCATATCAAGCTGCACAGCCGGTGGCATACAAGGTGAACAAGAACCTTATCGACTTCTACGACACCTACCCCGTGCCAAGTACCGATGGCGATGAATATTCACGATGGATTTACTACGCCCAGACTCCTATGAGCGAAAATGCCCAAGCCACTGTCTATCCCGAGCTTCGCAAGCAACTTGCCGGAAAATCCACCTTCGAGCAGTTGCGCACAATAATGTACTTCATCGAGGGCTATCGCTATGGCTACGATGATGAGGTGTGGGGACACGACCGTGCATTCTTCCCCGATGAGACTCTGTTCTACCCCATGAGCGACTGCGAAGACCATGCGATTCTCCTGTCACGCCTTGTGCGCGACCTGATGGGACTTCCCACTGCCCTTGTCTATTATCCCGGGCACCTGGCAGCAGCAGTCTGCGTTGATGAA
>CALZFJ010000072.1 GCA_945645715.1 uncultured Prevotellaceae bacterium
GCCGTGTGGCTCTATCGATTCTCACGGCCGATGAGCGAGTGGTGAAGAAGTATCGTGAAGACGACAAGGAGATGCGTCACATCATCGATGAGCCTAAGGAAAATGAACCCGATGAGAATGAAGCAAGTGACGAAAAGCCTGTGCGTAGGTCGTTGCTCCGCCGGTTGTTTTCACACGACAAATTAAAGGAAAAGGCAATTGAGTGGCAGAAGAACCGGGCAAAGGCAATGGCTGAGAAAATTGCCAAGGTGGACTGCACACCCTATGTGGCAGTGAGTGCGCTCGCCGACAGCAGTGTGAATCTCACCATTCGTGCTTGGACTCGCTCGGAATTTTTCTGGGACGTATATTTCAGCGTAAATGAGAAAATCTACAAAGAGTTTCCCCTTCATGGCTTGAATTTCCCATTTCCGCAGATGGATGTTCATCTTCAGCACAATTGAAAGTGCTGGTATATAGATGTTTAGGTGGCTCGCGATGCTCTGCTGTAGCCACTTTTTTTTGATAATTCCACATAAAACTCTTCATAATCTTTGTTTAATTATATAAAAAAACTTCGTCAATGGTAGTTTATTAGCAAAACTATCACTATATTTGCGTAAAATATCGCGAAGTAGGCACATTTGTGACATTTCGCACCGATTAGCCATTTGTAGAACAGTTTTTTCTCCATTAGCATCTACATGATAAGGCCGGTTGCAACACGATGTATATATTCAGCGAAAGCTACGACTACCGTGTCGTGTGAGACTTGTTGCAACACTTTCGGTACATTTATCTTTATGAGTTCTGCCAGAGGGCGGAATCTTTATCTCGATAATAAAAAAACAACATAAATGATAAGTAAATGGAATTACTTACCCTTTACATCCGAACAACAATCTATTGCCGACGAATTGTCGATCCGGTTCCCCGGTTGCTCGACGATTAGCCGACTGATGGCATTGCGTGGGATTACTTCTCTTGACGAAGTCGAGAAGTTTCTTAATCCCTCACTGTCTGACTTGCATGACCCGTTCCTCATGCAAGACATGGATAAGGCTGTAAACAGGCTTAATAAAGCCCTGGGTAGAAAAGAAAAAATTTTGATCTACGGCGATTACGACGTGGACGGTATCACTTCGGTGGCTCTCGTTTACCGTTATTTGCAGAACTATTATTCTAATGTGGAATACTATATCCCTACTCGCTATGAAGAGGGGTACGGTGTTTCCGACAAGAGCATTGACTTCGCTGCAAGTCTCGGTGTTTCCCTAATTATTGTACTCGACTGCGGTATAAAGGCTGTAGAAGAGATTGAGTATGCCAAGAGCAAAGGCATCGACTTTATTATCTGCGACCATCATGTGCCCGATGATCGCCTTCCCGATGCCGTGGCTATCCTTAACCCGAAACTGGAGGGAAACCCCTACCCTTTCAAGCATCTCTCAGGGTGCGGAGTGGGATTCAAATTCATGCAGGCTTTTGCACAAAGCAATGGACTTACTAACTCCTACGAGCTTGACAGTCTGCTTGACCTTGTGGCTGTGAGCATAGCAGCCGACATAGTTCCTATCACCGGGGAGAACCGCATAATGGCATATTACGGCATCAAGCGACTGAACACCAACCCAAATATGGGATTGCGGAGCATCATCAAGATTTGCGGTATGGCAAACAAGGAAATTACCATCAGTGATGTGATTTTCAAGATTGGTCCGCGCATCAATGCTTCCGGACGAATGCAATCGGGTATGGAGGCCGTAGAGTTGCTCGTCACTAAAGATGCTGCCGATGCCTATCGAAAGGGCAAAAACATCGACCAATATAACAAAGACCGCAAGGAACTCGACAAGCGTATCACCGAGGAGGCAAATGCCATTCTTGAAGACCGTGGTGAGATAGCGTCGAGCCGTAAGCCTATAGTCATCTACAACAAGGACTGGCACAAGGGTATTATCGGAATTGTGGCATCACGACTCACCGAAATCTACTACAAGCCAGCTGTGGTGCTAACTCTGTCGAATGGACTCGCTACCGGTTCGTCGCGTTCGGTGCATGGTTTTGATATATACAAAGCCATAGAATCAACTCGCGACCTACTCGAAAACTTCGGCGGACACACCTACGCCGTGGGTCTTTCACTAAAGGAAGAGAATATTCCTGAGTTTACAAAACGGTTTGAGCAATATGTCATCGACAACATTAAGCCCGAACAGCTTTCTCAGTTAATCTCAATCGATTGTGAACTTGATTTTGATGAGATTACTCCTGAGTTTGTGGGTTATCTGCGCCGGCTCAACCCCTTTGGCCCCGGAAACCAAAAGCCTATATTCTCCACCAAAAATGTGTATGACTTTGGTACGAGCAAGCTTGTGGGCAAGAATCTTGAGCACATAAAGCTTGAGTTGGTAGATAGCCGCTCTGAGGTGGTACTGAATGGCATTGCATTCAATCAGGCTGAATGTTTCGATTATATCAAGGCTCATAAGCCGTTTGAAATCTGCTACACTATCGAGGAGAACAAGCATCAGGGCAATAGCTCAATTCAGCTTATGGTGAAAGGAATCAAGATTCCTGATGACACAAGCCAAGCCACTGAATAGGTAGCACCACTTTCGAGCTACAAAATGCTATTTAGATTTATGTCGGCTCTCGATATACTGAAGAAATATTGGGGTTATTCCGGGTTTCGCGATCTTCAAGAGGACATTATTAATTCGGTCCTTGAAGGTCGCGACACACTTGGGCTTATGCCTACCGGTGGGGGTAAATCAATCACATTTCAGGTGCCTGCATTAATGCTCGATGGGCTTACACTCGTGTCACGCCTATCATATCGCTGATGAAGGACCAGGTGGACAATCTCATTGTACGCCACATTAAAGCAACATATCTCCATGCAGGGCTGTCGCTTGCTGAGCGCAGGAAGGCTATCGATAAGTGCTTGTATGGTAATTGCAAATTCCTCTATGTGTCGCCGGAGCGATTGTCATCTGATGGATTTATCGACAAGTTGCGGCTGATGAATGTGTCACTCATTGTAGTTGATGAGGCACACTGTATATCTCAATGGGGCTATGATTTCCGCCCCTCCTATCTCAAGATTTCCGCCATTCGCCGCATATTCCCTGCAGTTCCTGTTTTGGCACTCACAGCCACTGCTACACCCGATGTGGTGACCGATATTATGGAAAAGCTGGAGTTTCATGCCCCTAACGTGTTCTCCAAGAGCTTTAAGCGCGACAATATCTCCTACGTTGTGCGTCAGTGCGATGACAAGATAGCACAGCTTGTGCATATTCTTAGCAGTGTGCCGGGGTCGGCGATTGTGTATGTTCGCAGCCGAAGAAAGACGAAGATGATTGCCGATGAACTTACGTTTAATCACATCACTGCTGACTATTACCATGCCGGACTCGACAATGAGGACAAGAACGACAAGCAAAACAAATGGAAACAAGGTAAGACACGAGTGATTGTTGCTACAAATGCCTTCGGTATGGGAATCGACAAGCCCGATGTGCGCATTGTGGTGCATATTGATGTCCCTAATTCGCTTGAAGAGTATTACCAAGAAGCCGGGCGTGCCGGTCGCGATGGAAATCGCTCGTGGGCTGTGCTCCTTGTGAGCGATGTGGATAACCGCACACTCAAGCGGCGCATCACCGAGTCGTTTCCCGACAAGGATTTCATTCTCAATGTGTATGAACGAGCCGGCAATTTCCTTAATGTGTCTGTCGGCGGCGGTTTCAATCAAATATACGACTTCAATTTCACTCTATTCTGCAAGACGTTTGACTATCCGCTCCTCCCCGCAGCCAATGCTCTGAAAATTCTCACTCAATCGGGATATATTGAGTTTATCGAGGAGATCGATACTCAGTCGCGAGTGATGATTCTTGCTGATAAGAGCGACTTGTATCATATTCCCGACTCAACCCCCGAAGACGAGCAAGTGCTTCAGGCACTGCTTCGCACCTATTCGGGATTGTTTGCCGACTATGTATTTATCAATGAGGCTGTGATGGCACGACGATTCAACTTGACTCAAGAAGTCATCTACGACTCTTTGTTGAAGTTCACTCGTCTCCACTTGCTGCATTACGTACCACGCAAGCGCACACCCTACATAATCTACACCACTTCGCGCGAAGAACCTCGATATGTGCAAATCAGCAGGGCTGCCTATGAAGACAGGCGTGCCGTAATGGAACGTCGCATAGGCAGTATGCTCCACTATTGTTTTTGTGAGGACCAATGTCGTGAGGCGATGCTTCGCGATTACTTCGGGGAGAATGATATAGAAAATTGTGGTCACTGCGATGTGTGTATCGACCGCCGTAAACGAATGGACAACACTTATACCATCGACAACATTATTGATGGCATCATGTATATGGTTTCAACCCGTCCGCGCACCATCACTGATTTCACCTCTACCCTATCATTTCGTGCCGACGACATCATAGCAGCCGTTACGCGCCTCGTAGAAGATGGTTTCCTTACATTCTCTCCCACCACTGCCCAATATTCAAAGCCATAATGCAGCATTGAAAGTGGAGAAAATGTGGAAAACTGCAATAATCATGCTGATACTTTCAAAAATAATTACTATTTTTGTGAAAAGTTTGAACGATATAATCAACTAACCAATGAAAAATAAACAAATGAACAACAGACTATCTCTGAAAAAACTGTATCTGCCTGCATGCTTTCTTGCCATGGCGCAGATTGCTCCGGCAAAGGTCCAATTGCCCAATTTCATTACTGACAGTATGGTTGTGCAACAGCAAAGCAGTCTCACTATTGAAGGAAAGGCTTCTCACAACGTGAAAATAACTGCTTCATGGAATGGCAAGCCCACTCATGCCAAGCTCGACAAAAATGGCAATTTCAGTGTTTCACTGGCTACTCCCCCTGCCGGTGGTCCGTACACTATCACTTTCGACGACAATGGCGACCGCACTATCTTGCGCGACATCTACTCAGGTGAGGTGTGGCTCTGCTCGGGCCAGTCGAATATGGAAATGCCTGTAGGTGGCTGGGGTTGTGTGATGAACTACAAGGAGGAAATAGCCAATGCCAAATACGACAACATTCGCTTCCTCCAAGTAGCTAAGCAAACCGGGTTTGCTCCTGCCAAAAACACAAATGTGAATATGGGCGGCTGGCGCACTTGCTCGCCTTCAACCGTTGAGAATTTCTCATCTATCGCCTATTTCTATGCACGCGAAATGGCTAAACGACTCGGTGTTCATGTGGGCGTTATCGACTGCACTTGGGGCGGAACTCCTGCCGAGGCTTGGAGCAGCCTTGATGGTGTGGCCTCGGTGCAAGGATTTGAAAGCGAAGTTGCCAAATTGCACAAAATTCGCCCCGACATCAACAATATGGAAGCTCATGAATGGCTGGCTCTGCTTGAAAAAAGCTGCAAGCCATTTGATGCTTCTACATTCCACGAGTCGCTACCGACGATGCCCGTGCCTTGCGAGTGGGAAAAGTCGGCATTGCCCGACTTCGACGGCATCGTGTGGTTTCAATATAGCATCGACATTCCTGCCGATTGGGAAGGAAAGCCTATCGAGATGCACCTTGGCATGATCGATGACGAAGATATCACCTATTTCAATGGCACAAAGATTGCTCAAGGGTCGGGCTACAACGTGAAGCGCATCTACACCATCCCCGCAAATCTTGTCAAAGCCGGTCGCGCTGTTATTTCGGTGCGCGTGAGCGACTTTCGCGGTGGTGGTGGTATTTGGGGCGAGAAAGCCGATGTGAAAGCCGTGCAAGGCGACAAGGTCATCTCGCTTGCCGGAAACTGGAAATATTTCATTGCAACCGACTTGAAATCTCTGCCTCCCCGTCCGGCTTCGATGGAAGGCTCAAGTTACCCCACAGTTCTCTACAATGCTATGCTCTATCCGCTTCACATAATGCCCGTGAAGGGTGTGCTGTGGTATCAGGGGTGTGCTAATGTGGGACGTGATGCACAATATTCACTGCTTTTCAAGCGTCTTATCAAAGATTGGCGTGCACTGTGGAAAAATGAGCAGATGCCTTTCTACTTCGTGCAGCTTGCAGGCTACCTGAAACCGCAATTCATTCAGCCCAACTCGGAGTGGGCTGCCCTACGCCAGGCTCAAGCCGATGCTCTTTCGCTCGACGGCACCGCTATGGCTGTGGCTATTGATATAGGCAATCCCAACGACATTCACCCCAAGAACAAGCAAGAAGTGGCTCGCCGCCTCTCTCTTATTGCCCTTAACCGCACCTACGGTCGTGGCGAGGTGGTTTGTGAAGCTCCAAAGCCTGTATCGTACAGCACATTGGGCAATGATGCTCTCGTGAAATTTGATGGCGAGGTGAAAGCCGATGGCGGTGCACCAATGGGATTCATAGCCCTCGTTGGCGGCGAGTGGATTCGCCCGGAGGCTCGAATCACCGACTTCAATGTAGTACGCCTCACAGCCCACGGTAACATCGAGCAAGTGAAATACAACTGGGCTGACTATCCCGATGGCAATTTACGTGGTACCACAGGGCTTCCTGTTGCCCCGTTTGCACTTCCACAAAGAGATCGGTAAGAATCATCAATAAAGCCTGCTTAGGCATAATAAAAGGCGCAGAATCCTTTGAGGACGCTGCGCCTTTAAATGTCATAGCTACTTTGCTTACGCTTCCATTGCACCTATCAACTGGGAGGCTGATTGCAATCCATGGCGTTCAAGATACTCGGCGATATAATCAACTATCTTTCCAGTGATTGAAGGATCAATGAAGTTGGCTGTGCCAACCTGTATTGCTGTTGCTCCGGCAAGCATGAACTCCACTGCATCGCGACCATTCATGATGCCACCAAGTCCCACCACAGGCACTTTCACAGCCTTTGCCACTTGCCACACCATTCTCACTGCGATTGGACGAATGCAAGCTCCGGAAAGACCGCCAGTGATTGTCGATAGATACGGACGGCGAGTCTCGGTGTTGATTGCCATTCCGAGGAAAGTGTTGGTTAGCGACACGGCATCGGCTCCGGCAGCCTCCACGGCGCGGGCAATCTCTGTGATGTCGGTAACATTTGGCGAGAGCTTCACAATCATCGTCTTTGGATATGCTTTGCGCACTGCACTTGTCACACTTTCTGCCCCTGAACAAGTGGTTCCAAATGCCATTCCTCCCTGCTTCACGTTGGGGCACGAAATGTTGATCTCCACGGCTGCAACCTTGTCGAGTGGAGCGAGTTTCTCACACACAGCCACATAGTCGGGGATTGATGCGCCCGACACATTCACAATCACGCGAGAGTCAATGTCCTTGATGCGCGGATATATATGCTCAATGAAGTAATCCACACCCTTGTTTTGCAATCCCACTGCATTAAGCATTCCCGAGGGAGTTTCTACCATGCGTGGATAGGGATTCCCTTCTCGGTGATTGAGTGTAGTGCCTTTTACTATGAAGCCGCCAAGCTTGTTAAGATCGACGAAATCACTGAATTCCTCTCCATAGCCGAATGTCCCCGATGCTGTGAGTACAGGGTTTTTCAATTCAAGCTCTCCTATTTTTACTCTTAAATCTACCATTTCAATCTTTCAATATTAAAAACCGGACCTTCTTTGCACACACACACATTTCCGCCATCGGTGGTGTCTTCCACGCAACATAGGCAAGCTCCTATTCCGCACGCCATCAGGTTCTCGAGCGACACTTCACATGGCGTAGCGCTTTCCTTGGCTTTGCGTGCCACAGCCTTCATCATTGGCATAGGTCCGCAGCACTGAATGAGGTCGAAGCGCTCGTTCATCACCGAGTGCATCGTTACGAAGCCTTTCTCGCCTCTTGAGCCGTCTTCGGTGGATATGCACACCGTGCCATATTTCCCGAATTCTTCGGTCATAGCCAAGTCGGCTGCGCTACGTGCTCCAAGCAAGAATGTCACTTCAGTTCCTGCATCGTGAAGCTGCTTGCCGAGGTAAAGAAGCGGGGCTACTCCCACTCCACCGCCTATTAGCAGTCGGCGACCGCCCGGTGTGGCATTGAATCCATTTCCGAGAGGCAACACCAGGTTGATTGTAGAGCCGATGTTGCTCTCAACCAAATTAATGGTTCCTTCTCCGGCGCATCTCACAAGCAACCACAGAGTGTTGTCGGTTGCATCAACAAAATTAACCGATATAGGCCTGCGCAAAAAGGTATTCTTT
>CALZFJ010000073.1 GCA_945645715.1 uncultured Prevotellaceae bacterium
AGACACTCCACACCACCGACCGTGTGATGCACTACTTCTATGGTGCACGTGCGCTTAATGAGGTGTTCTATCTTCAGGACTTCCTCCAGATTGAGAAGGACTTCCCCAATTTCAAGTTCCACTTGGCACTCGACCGTCCCGACCCTGCTGCTGATGCAGCGGGCGTGAAATACACTGCCGGATTCGTACATCAGGTGATGCTCGACACCTATCTCAAGGATCACGAAGCGCCTGAGGATATCGAATACTACATGTGTGGTCCGGGCCCGATGAGTAAGGCCGTGGAGAACATGCTCTTCAACCTCGGAGTAGATCCCGAAAGCATTCACTTCGACAACTTCGGCGGCTAATCCCCAACAGAGAACATACAGAGCCAAGAGACGGGCTCATTATAAAAGAAAAAAGTGTGTTACAGGAAAGTAGCACACTTTTTTTGTGTAAATTATGATTTTTTTGGAAAAAATGTTGCTTGGGTTGCAACCTTTTATTAACTTGCGGCGTCAAAAAGGAAAAGGGATAGGAAATAAATCAATAATTAATAAAAATAGATGATTATGTACAATTATTTGTGTCCGCAATGCGGAAAGATAGTAGTGAGCGACAAAGCTACGGGAGATGTGAGATGTGGAGCATGTGGCTGCCAATTCAATGCACAGTTTGCACAGCAAGCTCAGCCGCAGCAGAACTATGGACCTTATCAGCAGCAGAGAGGAGTGTTCGACAACGGACCTTCGGGCAAGAGTCGTGGCTTGGCTGGCTTGTTTGCCATACTGCTCGGAACTCTCGGAATCCACTATTTCTATGTAGGCAAGACCACAGCAGGCATTGTGTGCCTGATACTCGGAATCTGCTCGTGTGGACTTATCAATATCCTCACGCTTATTCAGGGCATACTGATGCTGACGATGACAGAGGCGGAATTTGAGCGTCGCTACGTATATTCGACATCGACAATCCCATTCTGACCTTGTGTGTAGTGAGAGCTGACAGTGACTCTGCACGCCCTACGGATTTGACATATATTTGCCCACACAACCCGTTTCTTCTACATGGGATGTGTGGGCAAAATGTTTTCGTTACACAGCAAATGTTGCACTTTTGTAATGAACTGCGAAGTACATGAATATTAGTAAATATACCAAACCGAGTCAACCATTTTCAGGAACGGACATACAACGGCAAATTCTATTGATTTTCCGGAGATTTGATGGGAGTTGTGGGAATTTTTGCCAAATTTGCTGAATAGGAATAATCAAAATTTGTAGGAATTATGGATGGATTCTATGGTAATGAGGCTATTAGGGGACATTCTGTGGCGCGGAAGCGTACTAAGGGTGTGCGTGGGCAACTGGGGTTTTGTGGGGTGATTGATGCTGAGGTTGAGAGGCTTATGGTGAGGCGAAACTTCGGGAAGGCGCGTAATTACCGCACTGCGAGGGTCAGCTTTTCGGGGTTTCTTGCGTCGGTGCTTGGGGTTGACGACATCGGGGTGGAGCGGATTGATGCACGGCTGATTGAGCGGTATGCGCGGTGGCTCGAGCTGCGTGGGGTGAGGCGCAACACGGTGTCGTTCTATATGCGTGTGTTGCGGGCTGTATATAATAGGATTGCGCGTGCGCGCACGAATCCGTTTGCGTCGGTCTATACGGGCGTTGATGCCACGGTGAAGCGGCACATCAGCCGCGATGTGGTGGTGCAGCTTGCGAGGCTGAATCTGAGGGATAACCGAGGGCTTGCGATGGCCCGCGATTTGTTCCTGTTCAGCCTGCTGATGCGCGGGATGCCGTTTGTTGACATTGCCTACATGAAGATGTGCGACATCCGCGGCAACACGCTGTGCTACCGTCGGCGCAAGACGGGGCAGATGATGCGTGTGCGCATCGAGCCTCAGGCGTGGACGATTATCCGCCGCTATCATGTGGAGGGGAGCGCGATGGTGTTTCCGCTGATTGCGTCGGATGACGAGGCGGTGGCTTACCGGCAATACCGCAGTGCGCTGAGCTTGCACAACAAGCGGCTGAAGGCGGTTTCGGCGATGCTTGGCGGTGGTGTGCACTTGTCGTCGTATGTGGCGAGGCACACGTGGGCGAGCCTGGCGCAGGAGTGCAGTCTGCCGATGCACATCATCAGCACCACGATGGGACACACCACTGAACGTACTACAAGGATTTATCTGGGCACGCTCGATGATTCGCTTATCGACCGGGCTTGCAGAAAGGTCTGGAAGAAACTAAAAATTCCCACCTCTACGTAAGAGGTGGGAAGTCGCAGCAAAGTTATAACATTTTTGTGATAGAAAATGATATCTATCAATATTTTTGTATTAAAAATCCTTAAATTGCAAACAAATTAACATTTAATCCCGGTAGCGGTCGGAATAACCGGATACAGTCATTTACAGTGATTGAATGTGTAGAACTTTCTGAATGCCTACTGCATAAGCCTTTGATTATAAGCTCAAAAACAGTCAATTCCCACCTCTTACGTAGAGGTGTGAAAATATACGCTTAAATTAACATAGTTTTAGAAACAAAGCGAGGTAACTTATGATAGGTGAGGCTCTAAAGCAAAGTAACGAGTGAAAACAGCTAACCCAAAGTCACTGTACTGCCAATATGAACTATAATCCTTGCTTAAAGAGTTTATTAGAAAGAGCTTAAAGAGATTATTGGAAAGATGCGTAACCTTTTGCGTTTCATATTATCGTTTAGTCTCTGTCTGCCGGCCCTACTTCCGGCAATGGCGCAGACCGAGGTGACCGACACGATTCTGTTCGGATTCAGTTTCCGTCAGGGTGAGTCGGCTCTCGACCTGTCGTATCGCGACAATGGCAGGCAGATGACCCGTCTCATAGATTCCATCGGGAGCATTGCGCACCGCGATGGCAGAGAGATTGTGGCTGTGAATGTGGAGGGCAGTGCATCGCCCGAAGGCTCTGCTGCCGGGAACGTCGCGCTTGCTCTGCGCCGTGCAAAGGATATTCGCAGCAGGCTGCTGAAGGCTTCACACCTCGACGGCGACCTTGTGAAGGCTTATTCACTCGGCGTTGACCGCGCCCGCCTTGTGGAGCTGGTGCTGAAAAGCGACTATCCCCGACGCGACACCATTGCCGCCATAATTGCCCGGACACACAACCAGCCTGCCGACAAGGCGTTTGCCCGGCTCAGGAAGCTCGACGGCGGAGCTGCATGGCAGTGGCTGATGCGCGAGGTGTTCCCCGAAATGCGCCTTGCAACGGCTTCGGTGGTGTGCTATGTGCGCTCAATCAGGGCTGATGTGCCTGCAACCGATGCGGTGGAGCGCGTGGTGGTGCTACGCGACACCGTTTATCAGCGCGACACCGTATATATCGCAGCCGAGGCTGCCCCGGCTGCGGCAATCGCAGAGGAAGACACCCTGCCCTACCGCCGCAAGATGGTGGTGGCTCTGCGCAGCAACCTGCTTCTGCCGCTGCTCAATGTGGGCGTGGAAGTGCCCATTGGCAACCGCTGGAGCGTGGGTGCCGACTGGTACTATCCCTGGCTGTGGCGCAACTGGCACAAGAGCACGGAGATGAAAAACTGCTTTGAGCTGCTCATGGGCGGTGCCGATGTGCATTACTGGCTGGGAAGCCGTCACGCCGAGGGCGAGGACAACTGGAAATACCGCCTTTCGGGGCACGCAGTGGGCGTTTACGGCTACTACGGCTACTACGACATTGGGCATGACTATAAAGGACATCAGGGCGACTTCTACAACGTGGGTGTGGATTATGTGTTCTCCACACGCATAGGCCGCAGCCGACTGTGGCGGCTTGAGTTCACACTCGGAGTGGGCTATATCCACTCAGGGGCAACGAAATACCGCGTCTATACCGACGGCGGCCACGCCTTCCGCACCGGAATCAACAAGAATTTCAACTGGTTCGGGCCGACTAAGGTTGGAATCTCGCTCGTGATACCGCTCTACAAGAAAATCAGAAAGGAGGTGCCGGAGCTATGAAACAGCTTATGATGATTCTCATGTGCGCCCTGTGCGCCCTCTCCTGCCGCCGCGTCCCCCTCTACGATGCGGAGTCGGGAGTGTATCTGAAGCTGAATATACACATTCATGCCGACATCGACCTGCCCGAGGATATTGCCTCGCGCGGACTGCCGCAGTCGCTCATGGCGAAGTTCTCGGGAAGGATGCCTGAGCGAATGCAGGTGAATTTCTATGATGTGGAGACCCACAGCCTCGTGACAACGGCATTCGTGCCGGCTGAGGGTGGATATATCGATGTGGCTCCGGGAGTGTATGATGTGGTGGTATATAACATCGACACCGACTACACACGCATTGAGCGCGTGAACAGCCGCGGCTCTATCTACGCTTTCACCGACCAGACGGGTAGCCGCTTTGTGCCGCAATCTAAAGCCGACGGGAAGGACCTGCCTATGGCAGAGGCTCCGGTGATTCGCGAGCCCGACCACCTCTATGTGGCGCGGCGCGATGCGCTTGTGATTCCCGAACATTCGGTGGTCGATGAGACCATCGAGGTGTATGCCGAGGCTTCTACGCTGCTCGAGACCTACATTTTCCGTGCCACAAAGATACTGAATATCGATGATGTGGTGTCGGCAAAGGCGTATATCACCGGTCAGGCACGCGCCAAGTGCCTGTGGGACAGCCGCTACATTATGGATGAGGCTGTTCTGGGAATCGACTGCTATCCCGACCGAGCTGCCGGAGAGATAGTCACGGTGTTCAACACCTTCGGCAAGTTCCCCAACGCCACCAACAATGTGTTTCTCACCATTGTGGTGTCGAACTCATCGGGCGACGAGAGCGAGTATGTGTTTGACGTTACCGACCAGTTTGACAACCCCGACAACACCGGGCATGAGATTATCGTGAGCGACGAAATCGACGTTCCGGAGCCTGGTAGCGGACAGGGAGGTTTCGACCCCGACATATCCGACTGGGATGAGGAGCATAAAAACGTAGATATCTAATTAACAATCAAATTAATAACTCAAATTGCTTTTTAAAGATGAAAAAATTATTCGTATTATCGTGCGTGGCACTTGCAACACTTGCATCGTGCTCGAAGAGCGAGGACATTGAGGCTCCTCAGGCTCAGAAGGAGATAGCTTTCAGCGTGGCTACCGACAAATCGCGCGCCCCGATTGAGGGAACTTCATTTGCTAATGACCAGAAAATCTATGTTTCGGCTTACAACTCTGTGAGTGGAAAGTATTTCTCAGGGGTAGCGTTTAGTAAAAAAGATGGAGACACATGGAAAGCCGGCAAATATTGGCCTGTAAATGGCGTAACAAGCTTCCTGGCTTATGCCGCTACCGGTGATGTTACTTCATTCAACCCGACTTGGGGTGCAAAATATGCCGATAATGTTGTGTTCGATATTGCAAGCGGTTTCTATAAAGCAGAAACTGGCACTACAACTACAACTACAACTCCTTATATCGACCTCCTCTATGCAAGTGGTGAGCAAGCGGAAGAGAAAAAGTACGACCCAGTTTCGATGAAATTCCAGCACACAGGTGCGTGGGTGGTATTCAATGTAAAGCTTACTTCCGCTTTGACTGATGCAACGGTTACTTTGAACTCATTCCAGCTTGCAAATCTCTTTAAGGGTGGCAAGGTCGTTGTTGATAACACCACATACGCCGGTGCAAAGGCTTCGTGGGACTTCACCGGCGTTGCTGCAGCTGACTATGGTGTAGAGAGCTTCACTGCATCAAAAGAACTCTCTGCAACTCCGTATGAATTCGGTGCAATCATTCCCGAGCAGAACCAGACTGCAATCAAGTTCAACTACACTCTTTCTTCAACAGGTGCTGCATTTGATGCTCAAACAGTTAATTTTGAGTATCCTTTGAGCCGCTTCAACAAGTGGGAGATGGGCAAGAAGTATGTTTACAACATCACCATCACCTTCAATGAGATAGAGATTAAACCTTCTGTTACGGATTGGGGTGATCCCACCGACACCGCCATTGGTATTTAATTTTGGCCATGAGAAACCTTCAATAATAATCACGCTTCGGCTGTGGGGGACTGACCGCCCCCACAGCTTCTAATTATGAACAACGCATATACTAAAATATTACTTCTTGCGGCTTTGCTGCTTGGCGGTTGCGCCGAAAATGAGCCGATAGCCGACGCGACGATGCACGAAATCGCCGTAGGTCCCGCTATTGCCTCTGACGATGCCTCCCGCGCCACTCCGGTCACGTCGCTCGCGGACTTGAGCGGGCTTGAAATCAGCGTGAAGCGCAATGGCACCGGCAGGGACTATTTCACCGATGTGGCTACTCCGTCGGGCGATGTTTTCTCATTCTCCACTCCCCACTACTGGCTGCCGGGTGCTCCGCTCGACTTCTACGCCTACACTCAGTCGCCACACATCAGCAATCTGAGCATTGCAAATGGTGCGGTGAATTTCAGCTATTCGGGCAGCGTCGATGGTGTGACTACCGACGGTGCCGATATCCTCACCGGCATGGCGTTCGGGCTTGAATATACCGACACCCAAGGTGGCGTTGTGCCAATCAAGTTGAGCCATGCCCTGTCGCTGATTGAGTTCGCTGTTGCCTACGAAGATGATGCCGAGGGCAACCGCACCTCAAAAATAGGCAACGATATCATCATCACAGGCGTTGCGCTGCACAACCTTTCGCGTGAGGGCTCGTGCATGGCATCGATGACGCTCTGCGAATGGACTCCGGGCAATCCCACAGAGTGGATTGAGGCTGATTTCACCAGACAGGCGGCTGCCGATGAGCAGGTGGATTTCAAGGCTGCTGATGGTACGCCTATGTGCGGACTGCGCGTGGGTCGCGACATCTTTGCCGGAGACCTTATCAACACCGCCGACCGCTCCAAGGCACTGATTGTAGTTCCGGGGCAGACGCTCAGCGAGATGCGTGTGTCGTTTGTGGAGGGTTCACCCGCAATCTACAGTAAGTCGTTCCCGATTGAGCCAATCCGTCTGCAACCGGGCAAATACTACCGCTTCTACCTCTCCATCAAGTCGAACAACGTGAGTGTGTGGAGTACGAAAGTCACCGACTGGATTGAGGCAGATGGGGGTGAAATTACATTGAAATAAAGAGGTGAGAGGTAAGAGATAAGAGGTAAGGGGTAAGAGGTTACAGGTGAGAGGTAAGAGGTAAGAGGTGAGAGGTAAGAGGTTTCAGGTAAGGGGTAATGGATAAAAAATGGATATTAAAGATAGGATAATGGCAAAATGGTTGAAATATAGGGCGTGGTGGCTTATGGCGCTGCCTCTCATCGCTGCTTGCGGCGATGATGCTCCCGCTGTACCCGCTGCCGACGAGGTGCGTTACTCCGATGTGCCTATTGTGCCTACGGCGTCGATTGTGTCGGCTAAGCTGTCGCGTGCCGACTTTGAGGGTCCGGTGAACGGCACTACTTTCACACCGAGCACCACCAAGATTTTTGGCGTTACGGCTTATCTGGGCTACGATGTTCCCACCGACTGGTCCTCCAATTCGCGACTGAATTTCTCGGCTGTGAACTGTAACGACAAGGGTACTTATGAGTTCGATGAGTGGAAATATTATCCGCTCGACTACCGCACCTATTTCTACGCTTTCTCGCCGATGATTCATTGCACCTACTCTGAGGGTAGTGCCACCGAGCACCCCAAGGTGACCTACACCATCACCGGGCGCGAGGACGTGATGTGGAGCTGCAATACCGACGGAATCCTCAAGCATGTGGACCCGGCATTGCAGGAGCAGCCCAACTTCCAATTCTCGCACCGCCTGCAGCGTGTGATTTTTCAGGTGCGCCGCACTGCAAGTGTGCCGGCAACGGTGAAAATCGACCGCATCAGCATCAATGGGCTTTACAATGTGTGCACTCTCGACATTGTCACAGGCGAATTGACATTTGATAAAACCCAGCCTACAGTGTCGCTCACAGCCACCTATTCACTGAGCCCGACCACAGACTACCAGACCTATCCTTTCGACATAATGTTTGAGGCAGGAGTGAAGGAGTTCGACATCACCCTTGTGCTCGACGGCACCAACTATAATGCCCACGTCACACTCAGCGGCGAGCACGCCGGAGAGGCAGGCTACAAACATATAGTGAAGCTCACCGTCGATGGTGTTTCGCTCAACCTCGAAGCGCCGCAGATTGTTGAGTGGGACGATTTTTC
>CALZFJ010000074.1 GCA_945645715.1 uncultured Prevotellaceae bacterium
GTAAGTAACGCCGTCGGGGATTGTGATATTTGCCAGACTATAGCAACCATAGAATGTGCTATCCTCGATGCGGGTGAGACCTGCAGGAAGCACAACCGACTCTAAGCTGCCGCAATTGTAGAATGCCGATGCACCGATGGTGGCTACATTGTCGGGGATGGTGAGTGTGGCAATCTGGCAAGTGCTGAAAGCAAAATCGCCGATAGCCGTCACCGATGCCGGAATTGTAGTGGCTTTGCTGCCTGTAAGGATAGTATTTGAGGCTGTATTGACAAGCGCATTGCAACTTTCGCGCGAATCATACACCGCGTTCTCGGCAGCTACCTCAATAGAGCTGAGGGCACCGCAGTGGGCAAATGCGAGGTTGCCAATTGATGCCACGTCCTTGCCTATCGTGAGCGTTTGTATTGCCGAACAGTAGCTAAATGCCTCGGCACCTATGGTGGGCACGTTGATGTCGAGAGCTGTGAGCTGTGTACAGCTTGCGAAAGCGGCGTCGCCTATCTCGGCTATCGTAGTGGGGAACACTAATGCTTCAAAGGCACAGCCTGAGAAAGCATGGGCACCTATTTTGGTGCAGCTTTCCGGGAAATTGATGTTTTTCAGCTTGCTTGAAGCATAAAACGAGTGCGCCGGTATTTCGGTGATTCCCTCGCCCAAGGTCACTGTCACCAAGCCGGTGTTGCCGAATGCCAATTGTCCCATTGTGGTAACCGTACCCGGAAGCGAAACGCTTTCGAGCTTCTTGCAGCTATAGAAGGCATTTTCGCCGATAGTCGTCAGGCTCGAACCTTCTGCAATGGTGAGAGTTGTCATCTCAGAGCAGTATTCAAATGCTTTGTAGCCTATCTCCTTGATTGTATTTGGCAAGGTGAGCGTTGTAAACTTGTTCCAGTTGGCAAAGCCTAATTCTTTGATTTTAACCACAGGCTTGCCATTATATTCGGCAGGAATGATAACATTGCCCGATGGCTTCGGAACACCGTCATAGACGCCACGCACTATATAGCCCGACTCATCTTCATTTAGTTCAAACGACAGGAAACTCGAATTAAACGGCTCGGCTGAAGCCGGCAACCACATAGAAAGAATCATGAGTGCCACAATCATGGTGAGGCATCTTGGTGAAGTGAATTTTTTTGCCATAATTTTTAAGGTAAGCCACCCCGCCCCGATGGAGGAGAGCTGCATTAAGTTTATGTTTTCAATCACGGCAAACCATACCATCGGATATGGGCATACCGCCTATTTTAATTCGTTTTCTACAAAATTAGCGGTTTAAGGTTGCTCGTAATATGATAAAATCTTCCAATTTTATGACAAAATCTATCAAAATCACCGAAAATGCACAATTTCAAGCCTGCGCTGCGTCGCTACCCGGCATGATAGTGAGTGGGAGCACAGCCATACACTCGCTTGAAGGCACGCGAGAACGTCTCGGCATCGCTGAAACCACACTGAGTGGCTATCTCCGACATTGGCATCTGGCTATTGGTGGTGAGCAAGTGCGCGGCACGCTCCATCTGTATTGCCGAGATGAACACTTTTGGCGACTTGCCGGTGACTTCGGTCATGCGGCGGCGGAACGTCTGCTCGCTCATGTTAAGCCTCTGCGCAATCTGCGCCACACCGATTTCGCCCAATGATAGTCCACGCTCCACTTCCTCAATCACACTGTTGAGGAAGCCGTCGGAATCGGAGACAGGCGAGACCGGAGTATCGAGGTGAGGACCGTTCTCTTTCGACTTCTCTTCTTGTGCATTCTCAATAGCCTCTACACGGCTTATCAGCTCCTGAATGTGGAGGCGATGACGGCGTGTGACAAGGCGAATGACGAGCACAAATGCCACCAGCAGCACCACGGCAGCCGCCACCACTACCACAAGCCATGTGTGGCGGCGTTCGTTCTCGGCACGAAGCTGAGTGTTGTCGAATTCAGCCGAATATCGGGCAAGTGATTCGGCAGTGGCATGCGAGTAGAGCGAATCTTTCAGCGCATTGAAGCGGTCAAGCTCCATGCGGGCGCTGTCGCGGTCGATATCCCAATAAGCCTCATAGAGTCCGCGGTGAGAGTGCACCAGATTGTAGAGGTCGCCCATAGTATCGAAAATATGTGCCGCCTCGCGATAACACCCAATAGCCTCAGCCCGGCGTCCTTGCTGCAAGAGCAGCAGTCCGAGCTGGTTGAGGTCGATGGCAAGGGAGTGCAGATTGCCGGTCTCGCGCAGCTGTGCAATGGCAGTGCGGTAGGCAGCCTCAGCAGCGGCATAGCGTTTCAGCCCCAAAAGGGCGACGGCACGCTGCGACAGGCGCACCGGCAACCGCTGCAGCTTGCCGTGGAGCGAGTCGAGAGAGTATGCACGGTTGGCATAGGCGAGAGCAAGAGAGTCATTGTGTAGCTTGTGATAAACCTCCGACGCCATTCCGAGCAGCACAGCCTTGCGGGCCGGATTATTGGCACGTTCGGCATACTCAAGGCCTTGCAGAATATAGCTCTCGGCACGGTCGGGATTATCGGCTGCCATGTAGGTGCCGGCAAGCACATTGAGGCTCGACGAGATTCGGTCGGGGTCGCCTGAGCGCATATCTATTTCAAGTGCCTGCTTGGAGTAGTATGCCGCCCGGGAGAAATCGCCTTTGCGCACCTTGATGATTGCAAGCAGATTGTAGCAGTAGCCCTTGTCGCTGCCGTCAAAGCGACAAAGAGGCAGCGCCTTCAGCGCATATTGCTCGGCGAGGTCGTAGTGCTGGCGGTCGTAGTGCCACTCGGCAGCCCAGTAGCACACTTGCTGGCGCAAGGAGTCGGTGGGAGTGTCGTCAGAGAAAGCCTGATGCTCGTCGGATAGCTCTTCAGCCACAATCACCTTCATGAAGCGGTTGGCAAGCTGCGAACTCGGTTGCTGCTCAAATTGCTCAATGATGCGTAGCACAGCAGCATCGTGGTCACTGTCGGCCGATGCCTGTGCCGCAGCCGGTGCAACTGAGAACAGCCACACCACGGCAACGACGGCACAATATTGCAACAGCAATCGGCTCATAATGAATCTACCGGATTTCATGTTCATCAATAAACGGTATTCGGTGAGAGGGAAAAAGTCACTTCCAGCCGGTGATTTTGCGGATAAACGGTATCAGCTCGTTCGACATCTTCACATTCTGTGCCTTAGAGGGGTGATAGTCGGCACCATATCCGAGGGCACCGGTCTGTGTGGTGAAGTCGAAGCGGTAGATATCCTTCACTCCTGCCGACGTGAGGTTCTTATAGGCTCCATCTACAGCCGACACATGCACCTTGCTTGCTTCACCATTGAGCATAGGACCTGTAATCATCACAATCTTTGCCTTCGGGTGAATCTTGCGCAGTTTCTTTACAAACGCCTCATAATTAGCCTGATAAAGCTCCGATTTGTAGCCCGGAGTGCTGAAGTCGTTAGTGCCGAGGCAGATGCAAATCACGTGGGGCACATACGATGAGTGATTCCACAGCTGCGAGTCGTCGTAGAGCGAAGTGTAGTCATACCACTTTGGCATGATGTCCTTATCGCCGTCGGGATTACCATTGTAGTTGCGATACATACCAATACCCGAGCGTGCCACCACATTGTGTTGTGCATTGAGGGCACGCGAGGTGAGCACGGCGTAGGTGTAATAGTGGTTTTCGGTGGAGTCGGTGTAGTGAATGTCGCCATTGGCAGCCTCAGTGCCATATCCGCAGGTGATAGAGTTGCCGATATACTCCATGCGGCGTTCAGGTTGGCGCGTAGCAGCGAGCAGCTTGGCACCGTCGGCAAGGAGGAAGCCGCGGAACTCGGGGCGGTCGCGATAGCCCTCATACACCAGCATAGCATCCACCGAGTGGTGGTCGCCGCGCAACCCGGTGGCGAGCTGAATCACCGAGTCGCCTTTCGAGAAGAAAATCTTGCGTGCAGGCTGATTATCCACCTGCACCATAAAGTAGCCACTGCCCGGCTTTGCCTTCATGGCAATCTCCGACCCGGTGAAATTAGCCTTGATGGAAGTGCCGGGATACACCATAAGCGGTGACTCGGGATTGGTGAAGTTCACTCGCCCAGTATATACAATGCCCTTGTCGGCAGGGCTGATTGGTGTGGCTGCCTGAGCCACAATAGTGGCAGCAAACAACGCTGCCGCAATTGAAAATAGATGCTTTATCATAATTATTGAGTTATTTCTTATTGGTTTTATTATTATTAGTCTTAATTAGTCTTATTGGTCTAATAGTGGAAGCTGCTGCCGCCAAGGAACTCACGCAGAAGGCTCGTGCTCGGCACATCTTTCTCCTCAAGTGGCATAAAGAAATTGAGCAAGGCACGCAAGCGGAACGCCTCGGCATACTCCGGGGCACTGTGAGGCACACTGCGCAGCAGCGGTTCGGCATAGTTCTTCATCACTGCAAGTTCAAAGAGCAGCGACGAATTG
Source organism: uncultured Prevotellaceae bacterium (assembly GCA_945645715.1). GTDB lineage: Bacteria > Bacteroidota > Bacteroidia > Bacteroidales > Muribaculaceae > CALZFJ01. The sequence goes on from CALZFJ010000074.1 coordinate 4,441, forward strand.
AAGGTGGCATCGGCATTCTCCTGATAGGGGAAAATCCACTTGTCCTCGCCACGTCGCACACTCTGCCAGCGGGCAATGGTCTGCTGTGCACTCACGCCGCGATACTTGTGGTCGCGGATAATGCGGCGCAGCAGGCGGTTGTCGGTGGTAGGCACCCAGTTGTGGTCGTCGATAGATATGGTGGTGAGAGCCGACACATACACGCGGAATTTCTGGTCTTCGGGAATACTCTTGGTAAGCTCCGGATTCAGTCCGTGAATACCCTCAATGAGCAGTATGTTGTTAGGTCCGAGTTTCAGTTTATTGCCCTTATACACACGTCGCCCGGTGGGGAAGTCGTAGGTGGGCATATCGACCTCCTCACCGGCAATAAGGCGGTTGAGGTCGGTATTGAACTGCTTCAAGTCGAGGGCATAGAGCGACTCATAGTCATATTCGCCATCGGCGTCCTTGGGAGTATCCTCTCGGTTCACAAAGTAGTCGTCGAGGGATATCTTCTTGGGCACGAGGAAGTTGGTGAGCAGCTGAATGCTCAGACGCAGTGCCGAGGTGGTCTTTCCGCTCGACGACGGACCGGCAATTAGCACCACACGTGCACCACCCTGGCGGTAACGCTCGGTAATCTGCTCGGCAATACGGGCGAAGCACTGGTTGTGCACGGCTTCAGCCACATTGATGAGCATCGAAGCCTTGCCATCAGCAATGGCACGGTTGAGGTCGGCAACGTTGTTTAGCCCCACTATGCGGTTGAGGCGCACATAGTCGGTGAAAGCGGCAAACATCTTCTCCTGCTCCACCGGCTGCTTAGCCTCATCGGGTTTCTTGGGATTTATGCTCATGAGCAATGCGCCCTCCTTGAAGGAAAGCAGATTGAAGTGCTTAATGTAGCCGCTCGACGGAGCAAGATTGCCATAGTAGCTGTCGGGGGTATCATCGAGGGTGTAATACACCGAGTAGAGGTCCTGCGAAGCACCAAGCAGAGCGGCTTTGTCGTGCAGTCCGGCTTCTTCAAACATCTTCACCACATCGCTTGTGAGACGTTCGTGGCGCTTAAACGGGACATTGGCTGCCACAATCTTTTCCATACGCGCCTTGATGGCATCAAGGTCGCCGGGCTTGGGTGTCTCTGCCATTCCTTCAGCATTGATGAGCTGGGTATAGTAGCCGCCCGACACCGAGTGCTCTATGCGCAGGCGTAGCGTGGGAAAGAGGTCGCGCACTGCCTTCGACATTATCATACACAGCGAGCGCACATACACGCGCTCACCCGAGGGCGATGTGCAGTCGAGATATTCCACTTGCTTGGGCGCAAACACTGGATAGCCCAGGTCTTCGGTCTTGTTGTTCACCTTGGCGCAAATGGGCTTGATGCCCACGCGGTCGGCAATGCGTGAAAAAATCTCGCTCAAGGTTTCACCACCCTGCACGCACAGGTATTCATTAATGTTCTTGCAAAAAATTTCAATTCCTTTTACCATAGTGTGTTTTTTTAGTTTATTGTGATTAAATCTTTCATTACATTCTCTTATCTACGTGCAAAATGTGCTGCACAAACATCATGTCGCGAATGTCGGTGCGGCGCACCTCCATATCATCGTAGTTGCGGTTCTCCGAGCGCAGAATCACCATTTCGGGATCGTCGTGACGGCGCACATACTTCACCATGCAGTAGTCGTCGAGCACCACCACATATATCTGCCCCCAGAAAATCTGCTGCAGATTGCTCAGCTCGCGCACCGCGATGAAGTCGCCGCTGCGAATCACGGGGTGCATGCTGTCGCCGCTCACGGTGACTATGCGGCAGCCCTCGGGAATACCGGGCAGATTCACATAGCCCACGATATTCTCTGAGGCAAACATTCGTGCACGCGGCATTATGCCGGCAGTTACGTCGATGTCATATACGGGCGTACCTTGGCGGTCGGTCGATGGCACATTGCGAATCTGTCCGTCGAACACCATAGCCTCCGATGGCATTGCCACAGGCTGCTTGGCGTAGGGTAGGTCGGAGCCGGTGGTTATCCAATCCTTCGACAGCCCCAGATTCACCACAATGCGGTTGATGAGCGAGTCGTTCAAAGGGAGCTTCCCATTCAGATACTTCGACATATTGGAAGAATCCACCCCAATGCGTCGGGCAAACTCGCCCTGCGTTAGCCCCATTTCGCGTATGATGTATTTCACGCGGTCGATAATTTCACAGTTATCCATAGCCTTAGTTTCAGTCGTAACAGGTTAATGACTTAATATTTTGCCGCAAGTTACCACTTTTTTGGCAATTTACCAATACCCAAGTGGTAAAAATCCCTAAATTACCCACTATTTTCCCGAAAGTAGGTGTCTCATATATAATTATTGGCATAAGAATCCGTTACTTATTATAGTAATCGACACTAAAACTACCACTAAACTTATAAATCGCGACAAATTAACACATTCTATAATATGAAAAGGATTGCTTTGTTTGCGTGCGCCATTTGCGCACTGCTATACTGCTCGGCTGCCGATGTTGAAACCGTGTGGCCAAAAGGAAAAATACCTCACAGTCAAGCTCATCAGATTGCTGCTATGACCGATGCTGCCGGAAGCAAGGATTTCAAGCCCGAAAAGCACCGCGTGGCTTACATTGAATGGATGCCGGCTCCCGACAAGAGCGTTCGCACCGATGCGTGCATGATTCTGATTTCGGGCGGCGCTTACCAGTGCTGCTGCGATGTGAACCTTGTAAAGCAGTGGTGTGAGCGCCTCACCCGCGAGGGCATTCAGTGCGTGAATTTCGTGTATCGCACACCGCGCCCCGAGGGACTGCCCATATATCAATCGGCATGGGAAGACGCCCAGCGTGCCGTGCGCCTCATTCGCAGCGAAGCCAAGAAGCGCGGTTTCGATCCTGAGAAAATCGGCACCATCTCGATGTCGGCAGGCTCGCATCTGGCGTTGCTGCTTGCTGCAAATTCGCAAACTCGCGCCTACGAGCCTATAGATGCCCTCGATTCAGTCCCTTGCCACATCAATTGGGCTATCGTGAACGCACCGGCGTATGTCACCACCGATGGCGAAACCGGAACTCCGGCATCACGACAAGGATATGGGGCTGACGTGAAGCTCTCGAGCGTATTCAAGTTTGACTCCCACACCTGCCCCATGTCGCTGCACCATGGTGGCAACGATGAATATTCGCCCAACGGCTCCACCCTCATCTATCGCGAACTGCGCCGCCGTGACATTCCTGCCGAGCTACATCTATATCCTGAAAAGGGTCACGGTGCCTACGGACTCGAACGTGCCGTGGAATTTATGCGCCAAATGCAATTCTACAAGCCGCTTGAGCCTGAAGTGAGCCTGATGAGCCGCTTTGAGAGCGACTCGGCTCGCCGCGAAGTGCTACGCCAAGATGTGTGGAAAGAGGGCGCTATGCCGTGCGCACAAGAGCAGCAGTGCAAGCCATTCATCGAGTGGCATTTCCCGAAAGTGTTGAAGACAAAGGCTATACAGATTATCTACAGTGGCGGTGCATATATGGGAAATGACACCTACGGATTTGAAGTGATGCCCGCACGCCGCTATCTCAACGACCTTGGCATGACGGTGGTGACAATGCAATATCGCACACCGCGCCCCGAGGGACTGCCCATA
>CALZFJ010000075.1 GCA_945645715.1 uncultured Prevotellaceae bacterium
TGACGTGCCGGGTGCTGCCATCGCTTGCAATCGCGTTGCCGCGGTTCAAGCCCCACCGTTCGTTCATAGCTGCGAGCGCGGAGTGAAGCTCTCGTATTCGCGCAGAAAACTCGTATTTGTTTGCGCCCGCGATTATGTTGCGGAACGCGAATTTACCGTCGCGAATCGGCATCATGGTGCAGTGTATGTGCGGAGCGGTTTCATCAAGGTGCACATAAAAACCGATAATGTTTTCCTCTTCGTAGCGGTCGCTCATGAAGGAGTAAATATCCTTCGCCCAATCCTCAATTGCGGGCATGCGCTTAAGATTGATGTTGTCCTCGTTGAACCCGGCTTCATAGTTCAATGCTTGGTCGTCGAAAGCGAGATTACGCATCTGGTCGCGGCTACCGCTCAGGATAAAGTCGGCGACGCTGATGCACGTTGCTTTGTGCTGTATGAAGCCTCAACGCTCGTTTACAGCTGCGAGCGCAGAGTGCATCTGCTTTGCCTGTGATTCCACAGTGTAAAGTGGCTGAAGTTAGTAAAAAAGTTAATTCGCCCAGCTTGCTGAAGAGTGGCGACGACTCCGCTGTCTTTTAAGACGGCGGGTACTGAGTTACCCCTTTCAAAAAGACTGTGTCAGAAGGCAAGCCTATTTGGCTTCACCTCGATTCAATAGGTGTGTCAGCACCAACTTCATTCCGAAGCTTTGTCGGAGTCCTTCCGCCACTTCAGGCAAGCGATTCTCGGGCATTTTCTGAGGCTCCCGGTCCATTCGGTCGCACCAAGGCGCGACCCTACGTTGCCCTTCGAGAAATTCGAGCGATTCGTGTTCATTAAAATCCTTACTGTCGATTTCGCGTGAGGCTTCAATCTACTTGAAGCGGTAGCTTTGAAATTAGGGAAAGTTAAATCAGCACACTGCAAGTATTCACGGAAACAGGTTCGCGCGCTTTCTGAAATTTCCCCGCCAACAGCAATGAGTGCATCAAGCAAAATGCACCAACCAGCTCGGTGCAGATTTCCGCAAACATCTGTGTCGCGCATATCAGCATCAAGTCCGAAAAAAAGTGCAAAACTTCTGCGTCCATATTGCTTCGCTGATGCAGCGGAAGATGACAGCATTGCAACACACGGTGCAATCACCTTGCAGTGCAAGCGGCAAGCACGATGATGCACACTTGCAACAACCGTTGATATGCTGTTGTGAATGAAGGTGGAAGCACTGTTGCGCAGCGAGTGCACAACAGCAGCATCGATATTGCGCAGCACCGTGCTGCCACAGTTGCAACCGACGTGTTGCAGCGACGTTCACAAACCGCAACACCCAGTGCAGAATCCCTGCATCTGCGCTGCATACCACAGTGCATCACCATTGCAACCAATGTCACTGCATCCGCAAATCTGCGATGCCGACATTGTGAATCCGTTGGCGCACCCTGTCGCCAATACAAAAGTTCTGCTCATTTGAGTGTGTTCTTCCAAGCGGTTAATAAACGTGTTTTTAAAACAGCTTCGACACATCAGCAGTGCCGAAGCTGTTTTGCAATAATCCCCAAAAGTGTGACACCGACGGACCGCAACACTCGCCTCCGGCATCCACATGAGCCGCCTTTGGAGAGTGTCCGTTAGCCCACACCTCCGGCACTATTTAGCCGTAGCCATACGCTGCATCACCTGCTTCGCCCTTTCGGCGATTTCAGCCTCCGAAGCCACGCGGTGGGCGCGGATCCATTCGAGCAGCTCAGACTTCTCGAAGTAAATCATCTTGCCATTGGGACGGAAAAAGGGAATGACATTGTTGTGTGTCATTTTGTACAGGGCGCTTCGGCTCAGCCCCAAAAACATTGAAGCCTCTTCGAGCGTAAGCACATCCTTGCTTGCGAATACAACATTCTCCAGCAGCATCAGTCGCTGTTCAAGTTCGGCAATCGCCACCGGCGACGCCTCAATTTCATTGGAAGTTTTTTCTTTCATTTTGCATTAAATTTTGGTTAATAAAATAGTTAGTTATAGGACGGACGATGCCATTTCCCGTGATTAAGGCAGTGTGTTTTCCTGTCACATATCAGGCAGTCCAATCCATTTTTTTCGCGGCAAAGATATAATTGTTATTTTGACAAATCAAATAAAATTTGACATATAATCATCACATTAACAATATTTTATAAAAGAGTATGATTCCTCGCAAAATCATACTCTTCTGTAATCTACAACAGAATTATCCCCACCGACGACACCCTCGCCACCCCTCACCGCCACTGTGGGTAACATTACCCCGGACAGCCCCAAACACCCACCTCCACGCCACACCACGCCACACCTTTGCCCTAATTTCGCATTCAAAGTGGCAATTGCCGCCATTGAATATGTGGTCATGAGAAAACTCCGTTGGTTAGATTGACTATCCGAGTTTTCTTGTCGAGATTGACTCTTGCATATACTTCTGTTGAAGTCACGCTACCGTGACCCAGCATTTCTTTTACGGCGGAAATGTCGGCACCTGCAGCAATAGCAAGCGTTGCTGATGTGTGACGACTGCTGTGATATGTGAAGTCCTTTTTTATTCCGGCTCTGTCTTTTAAGCGCCGTACGTGCATAGCTATACTGTCTGATTTCTTTAAAAGATGGAATACACGAGCATCCGGGTCACTTTCGTCACGCGGAGGGAGCAAAGACTGTGCAAGCTCATTAAGTGGTATTGAAACAGCCCGTTTCGTCTTACTCTGTATTATGCAGATAGTCGGTACACCATTAATATCCTTGATGTCACTCCAGCGAAGATTCCGCATATCACCAAGTCGCAATCCTGTCATAGATGACAATCCGAAAGCCAACTGCACCTGACGTTGGTTGTATGACTCTGCCTCGACATTAAGGAACCTGGTCAACTCGTCGGGAGTAAGGAACTCCCGATGCTTATCGGGAGCATGAAACCGTTCAGCTTTTGAAAGCTCATGTATAGGATTGGAGCCAATAAGATTTTCACGGACAGCCTTGTTGAAAATGGCTTTTACAATTTCTTCAAATAGCAAAAGTGAATAGTCCGACAATTTGCCCTTATTATTCTTAATCTGCCTGTGATTGCGGTATTTATCCCGCATAAACTTGAACAATCCGCTCACGATTTCCTTATTCACATCTCTCAACAAGATTTTTTTGATCTTCTTACTATTGAGATATGTTTCAATACGCTCGCGCACCCGTCTCTTGTGGTCAAGCATTTTCTTGCTATTGCCACAATCCTCGGACCACAGAATATACCTGTCGCACCATTCAAGCCATGTAATATCGTTCTTGACATTCACTTTCTTACGTTTCTTATCATGAGAAACGTCAAATTTTGGAGGGCATAAAATGCGTTGTGCCTTAATTTCCTGAGCTTTTCTCAAGGTCTCCTTATTGGCGAGTTTAGCCTTGGGAGAGTCTTCAGGTACGAGAATAAGCCCAAGAGATTCTTTCTTGCGGAACCCTTTTTCGTAGTATTCCAGATAGAGACTACGTTTTCCTGTAGGCAGTTTTCTTTCTTTTATTTCTACATTCATATGATTATCAGTCGTTATTGGTTAAACAAGTTGTTTACGAGATTAACAGTCTCCACTTTCTTTTTATCAACAATCTTTGCATATACTTCAGTCGTTTTGATGCTGCTGTGACCGAGAATCTTACTGACAGTATAGAGGTCAGCACCCAACGTCAGCAGCATTGTGGCGGCTGTGTGACGGCTGCAATGATACGTGATATGTTTCTGTATTCCTGCAGCTTTCACCCACTCGTCGAGCAGCGCTTCAACTGAAGTAGGTGTTATATACAGCTGATGAAACACTTTCTCCTTATCTTTCTGTTTTTTAGGCATCCATTTAATGGCTTCCTCAGATATTGGTACAGTAACAACCTTCTTTGTCTTCACTTGTTTATGTTCAAGATAACGCGTCTTTCCATCGACTGCAGTATGAATCTCACTCCACAGCAGCGACTTGATATCACTGTAGCGCAAGCCTGTAAAGCAGGAGAAAAGGAAAGCATGCTTCACTATTTCGCGACGACAAGGCGTTGCCATAAGAAGTTTCAACTCCTCAATGGTCAAGAACTCTCTGGTAGATTCGTCCCTCTTGGGTTTCTCCTTTTTCTCCAGTTGCTTAAAAGGATTCAGTTCAATAATACCTTCGTTGACCGCTTTAGTTAATGCAGCAGCTACTATGGTCATGTACATGCGGCATGTAGTGTTGCTCAATGTTTTCTTGCCGTTATTAAACTTGCAAGTTTTGAGAAAAGCAATGTAACCTCTGCAGAATTCCTTATCCACATCTTTTAATTCGAGGTCGGGCTTCATTATAGAATTAAGGTATTCTTCCACTCTCGCAAGTGCATTCCGCCGAGTTCGTTTGCACGATTCAGATGCTTCGGCATCTCCTTGTGAGAACTTGACCAACCATTCTTTCAGGGTGATGTGAGATCGTTTCACACTGTCCCAATCAACCAATCCGCAATTCTGTATATCAAGGATTCGTTGCGCCTTAATCTGCTCGGCAAGTTTCCTTGTATTGGCATTTTGCATTTTGATCATCGTACTGGTTTCCGGCAAGATGTATAGTTTCAGACCCTCTTTCTTTCTTATACCTTTATAGTACATGTCGAGATAGAGGCTGATGTTGCCGTCACTGAGCTTTTTTTCGCGAATGCGAACAGTCTCTTTTAATTTAATTTCTTTCTTTTTTCTTCCCATTTTTTATCTGTATTTTCATTTATTTATATTTGTTACTACATTGATATCCAAATGATTAGTGTTTGCGCAAATTTAAATTATCGAGGGACAAAATCGGGACAAAAACGCTCTAAAAATGTGAAAAATTAGGATTATATAACAATTAAATCCAACCGCGATTCATGCAGTAACACACTGAATATCAGTAGCATTACATTGCTTTATTAACCTATTCTTTCATATGTCATACTCACTAAAAGCAGTTGGTGGTTGCTTTTAGTAAATGCTGTTTTCTCATTCTTGAGGCATTGCGTAAGCGGTTGATGGTCATGAAGTTGGGGCGCTTCTGGACTGCCGCCAGATGTGATGGATGTCGCGCTACGCCTGCCGCTCTGTCTTGCGGCACGAATAAATGTTGTTTTTGTAGGCATAAAGGATTACTTTGAGCATCATTAATTCGTGTTTGTTAAAAAGTTAATATAACTAAATTTTATTACAAATCCACGGCTTGTTAAAGCCAGGGATTTGATTCATTTTTTACAACACATTTTCGAAAAGGAGGCTGCGCCTATTATCTTCAAGATAGGTATCTGCAAATTGTTGAATATTAATAAGTTGTTAACTGAAAGGTAGAAAGGTGGGGAAGGAGGTTTTTGGGGAGGGTGGAGTGATGCGGATTTAACGGATTTAACATTATTTATAGGAATATTTGCTTCATCACATTGGCCGGGGCACGGTGGTTCTTCAGTTCGTTAGCCATGAAATCCATGTAGGGGGCTACGTGCTCGAAGAAGCGGTGATAGCCGAGGCAGAGGTAGTTGAGACCGGGGTTGCCGTAGCGGTCGCGTACGAAGCGGTTTTTGGGGCACTCGCCGTTGCACGCGAAAAGGTAGTTGCATTCTTTGCATTGCTGTGGCAGCATACGGCTTTTCATCTTGGCAAATTCGTTCTGCTTGGGCGAATACATCATTTCGGTGATGGTCTTGTCGCGAAGGTTGCCGAGCAGATGTTCGGGATATACGAAGTGGTCGCACGAATACACGTCGCCATTGTGCTCCATAACGCCGGCGTGGCCGCACTCTTTGGCGAGAATGCACACTCCGGGGGCTTCGCCCACCCAGTTAGCGAGGGTTGCGTCGAAAAGCTGAATGTAGTATTCACCCACATCGTGCCGCACCCACTCGTCGAAGATGGTGCAAAGGAAATTGCCCCATTGCTCTGGTGTGATAGAGAAATCGATAAGTTCGCCGCCTTCCTGCATGCCGGGTGCGAGATGGAGTCCGTCGGCACGTTCCACGTTGCGCTCCACAATGGGCGAGAACTGAATGTAGTGACAGCCAATTTCCTTGAAAAAATGGTAGAAGTCGAGTGGATAGTCGGCGTTGAAGTCGTTGACCACGGCAAGGGCGTTCCATTCCACGCCATATTTGTTGAGTAGGTCGATTCCACGCATTATCTTGTAGAAAGTGGGCTGATTTGTAGCCGACCGGCGATATTCGTCGTGAAATTCTTGTGGACCGTCGATGCTGACGCCTACCAGGAAACCGTTTTCCTTGAAGAACCGGCACCACTCGGGGGTGAGCAGAGTGCCGTTGGTCTGTATGCAGTTGTCGATGTGGCGACCACGTGCATAGATGCGTTGCAGCTCAAGTGCCTTCTTGTAGAAGGCGATGGGTCGCATTAGCGTTTCTCCGCCGTGCCAAGTGAAGAGCACGCTGGGCGACGTCTGCGCCTCAATATACTCCTTAATGAATTTCTCAAGCATTGAGTCGGTGATTATCTGGTTCTTGCAGTTGCTATAAAGTTTCTGTTTTTCGAGATAGTAGCAATATTTGCAACGCAAGTTGCAGAGCGAGCCTGCAGGCTTGAGCATCACATACAATGGTCTGGCAAATGGGTTGAATATTTCCATGAGTCTTATTTTGGGCGCAAGTTACAAAAAACTGCTCTATTGGCAAACTCTCACCAATAGAGCAGCAATGAAATCAAGATTATTTAACTATTATTTTTCTGGCTTTCGTTCCTTGACGAACTATGTAAAGCCCCGGTTTGATATTGGTCTCATTCACTTTCACCCCATTGAGATTATAGTATTCAGAATGGAGATTGTCATCGGTAGCAGTGATGCCAATTCCTGATGAATCCACGAGATAGCAGGTGATATTGATTGCAGTCACTTTGCAGTCTTTAGTTGCAGTGAAAGTGACAGTTTCAACAGCTGAACCATCAGCGCAAGTCCACTTGGCTCCACTCATTGTTTCCTCGCTGGCAGAGAATTTGTTTACAATGTTGCCAATAAATTCTACAGCAAGGACGCGTTTTCCTGCAGGAACAGAAATTTTAATGTTACCGGGGTTGGCAGATTCAGTAGCACCAAGGCGCAATGCCTGTGGTGCAGCCGAGGTACCGGCTTCTGGATTATCCCCAGTAGCTGCTACGAGGCAGTAGTCGCCGTTATATGATTTTAAAATAATGATTTCTTCAAAATAAGAATTCTTTTTTTGAATATTTCTAATACAGCTTAGCGTAGCACCGATGATGCTTTTCTCGGCGTGTGCAACGATGTTTCTTGCGATGTGCAGTATCGCAAAGCCTTAAAAATCGAAGATGTATTATCCACAGTGGAATATGCACTTATGTATTGCCTGACTTTCGTCACATATCGCTTTATAAGGTGTGCATAGCTTGCTTCAACTCCATTTTCTTTCAACGCCCGCTTCGTTTCGCGTGTGTTCACTATTATTCGGTTGTGGGGGCGTGAGCTTATGCCACCTGTGCGCATTGTCACCATATTGAGTGGCAGATAAAGGCTTATTACACATTCGTGGCTCAACAGTCGCACCATAAATCAGAGCACACACGATGGCAGTAGCCACTCCATGCTGTCCGGCACCGGTTTCAGCAATTATTCGCTTCTTTCCCATCTTTTTGGCAAGAAGAATCTGCCCGATAGTGTTGTTGATTTTATGGGCACCGGTGTGGTTAAGATCCTCGCGCTTGAGATAGAGCTTGCAGCCATAGCGCTCGCTCATTCGCTTAGCAAAATAAAGCGGTGAGGGCCGACCCACATAGTCGCGGAGCAATTGTGCATATTCCTTGCGGAAATCTTCACTATCGATAATCGGTAGATACTCTCGGCGTAGGTTTTCTACCGTGGCATAAAGAATCTCAGGCACGTAAGCTCCTCCAAATTCCCCATAAAAGCCTTTTTCATCAACTAAAAAAGAATTGTTCATAATTAAGCTGTATATTTATCCAGATTGATGTTAAAAAAATAGGCTCGTCGCTGTTGTGAACTGCACCCCAAAAGTTAGACAAAAAACTTTTGGAGTGCAGTTTAATTATGA
>CALZFJ010000076.1 GCA_945645715.1 uncultured Prevotellaceae bacterium
TACGACGGTAGGATTTACTGATGGATTGGGTGTGGCGAGAGCATCATTGGGGATACCATCAATAGGTGTGATGTCGCCGGTGGGTACATCAAATTCGAGAGGAATGGTTTCTCCACCGCTGCTGACGCAGGAGGAGAGGGCGAGAGCTGTGCTTAGGCACAGGGTGGTGATGATATGTAGCTTGCTGTTCATAATATTCATTGAAACGTGATTGATACTATAAGATTATTTGAATATTTCCACTTCGACGCGACGGTTGATGCGGCGTCCTTCGATTGTTTCATTTGAAACGAGAGGGCGAGTAGCACCATAGAAGCTATAGGAGATTTTGTTGGGGTTGACACCTTGGTCGATGAGATAGTCCATCACCGCTTTGGCACGCTGGCGTGAGATGCGCATGTTCACATCGTCGGGACCGGTGCTGTCGGTGTGACCTTTCACTTCCACTTGTGCGTTCATGCGAATGAGGGTGGAAGCGAGTTTGTCGAGATAGCCAAAAGATTCTTCGCGAATGTCGCTGCTATTGAAGTCGAAGTTGATGTCGTCGATAGAGCAGATTGTCTTTCCCTCGACCGATTCGCCACGAGCCATCATGTCGATAATATCGTCGAGAGTGCAGCAATTTGTTCCGGCAAAAGCGTCGGTGACGCGGTCAGCGGCATTGGTTCTTGCCGGTTCTTCTTCAACAAGCACCGGAACCGGAGAGCGCCGTTGCTGCCCCCACGTGTTGATAGGAATGCCGAATGTGAATCGAAACTCAAGCCCGGAGAACTTGCGAGAGCCATTGATGACGTATTTGCCGAAGAGGCTATTATTGATTGCGGCTTTGCCGTTTTTCTCGGCACCGCTGTAGGTATCGGTGAGGCCGTGGTCGTAGGACATTTCAAATCCCACGTATGCCTTGCTGTAATTCATAAGAGGGAAGTAGTATTTCACTCCGGCACCGATTGCGAGGGAGAAATGAGCTCGTGCTACGTTGTCGCTTGCTGCATTGACCTTGTAGCTTGCTTCAGTGCCATTTGAATCGCTTCCTGAAACCTTAAAACGGCCGGCAGAAGCAAAGCCGAGGTAGGGAGCTGCAAATATATAGGGGCGGAAACTGCTTGTTGCGCCCAAGAATTGGTATATAACCGGGATTCGCACGTCGAAATAGGTGATTCCGGCAGAGTAGGTGTAGTCGTAAAGACCTTTGTTGAGAAGGTCGGACTTGATGTTGCATATTTTACCACCGCGGCGTGTGAAATCGAGTTCGGGGCGAATAGCATAGCGGAGGTCTTTCCCAAACTCATATTCGCCGAATATGCCAATAACCGAGCCGAGCGAAGCGTTGCGGTCGGGGTAAGTTTTCTTGTCGAGTTCGGAGAATCGCATGAAGTTGGCACGCAAGCCAAGATTAGCGCCGATGTTAAGACGAGCGGCAGGCACTTCTTCGGCCGAAGAGTTCTGGGCTACAGCGCCAAAGGCAGAAATGGCTGCCACGAAAATAGCAATAATAGTGTTGTGTTTCATTCTTGCAACGTATTAAAGATGCATAGCTGCCACGCTGAAAATGGCAGAGGTTTTGAAAAAATAAAAGCTGCCACACAAAGAGGCAGAAGATGCTGCCAAGAAGATAACAGCGAATAAAATATCTATAAAAAACTCCCATAACTCGGCAGCTATGGGAGTTTTTTTCATTATGCCGGTAAATCCTAAGCTAAAAGGAATTACTTGTTGAGAGCAGTAGCAACGTCAACAGCGACAGCCACGGTGCAACCAACCATAGGGTTGTTACCGATGCCGAGGAATCCCATCATCTCAACGTGAGCAGGCACTGAAGAAGAGCCGGCAAACTGAGCATCGCTGTGCATACGGCCGAGAGTATCGGTCATACCGTAAGAAGCAGGACCTGCAGCCATGTTGTCGGGGTGAAGAGTACGGCCTGTACCACCACCTGAAGCTACTGAGAAGTAAGGCTTGCCGGCGAGCACGCGCTCCTTCTTGTAAGTACCGGCAACCGGGTGCTGGAAGCGTGTCGGGTTGGTAGAGTTACCGGTGATAGATACGTCAACGCCCTCTTTCCACATTACTGCAACGCCTTCGCGAACGTCGTCGGCACCGTAGCATTTAACTTTGGCGCGAGGACCCTTGCTATAAGGAGTTTCGCTCACCACTTTAAGTTCGCCAGTGTAGTAGTCGAACTCAGTCTGAACGTAAGTAAATCCGTTGATACGAGAGATGATCTTAGCAGCGTCCTTTCCGAGACCATTGAGGATTACGCGGAGAGGCTCCTTGCGTACCTTGTCGGCCTTAGCTGCAATCTTGATAGCGCCCTCAGCAGCAGCGAACGACTCGTGGCCGGCCAAGAAAGCGAAGCACTTGGTTTCCTCGCGGAGAAGGCGAGCGGCAAGGTTTCCGTGACCAAGACCAACCTTACGGTCGTCGGCAACAGAGCCAGGGATACAGAACGACTGGAGACCGATACCGATAGCCTCGGCAGCGTCGGCAGCATTCTTGCAGCCCTTCTTGATAGCGATAGCAGCACCAACCACGTAAGCCCACTTAGCGTTCTCGAAGCAGATGGGCTGAGTTTCCTCGCAAGTGAGATAAGGATCGATACCGGCTTCCTCGCAAATTTTGTTAGCTTCCTCAATGTCTTTGATTCCGTACTCATTCAAAGCAGCGATAATCTGCTTGATGCGACGATCTTGAGACTCAAATTTAACTTCTCTTAATGCCATAATCTTATCCTCCTCTTATTATTCTTTACGTGGGTCAATGTATTTAGCGGCCTCTTCGAAGCGTCCGTAGTGGCCTTTTGCTTTCTCTAATGCAGCCTCGGGTGTTTCGCCCTTCTTCAAGAAGTCGGTGAACTTGCCAAGGTGGAGGAACTCGTAACCGATAACCTCATTGTTCTCGTCGAGAGCCATGCGAGTGCAGTAACCCTCAGCCATCTCGAGGTAGCGAGGACCCTTAGCCAAAGTACCAAACATGGTACCAACCTGGCTGCGGAGACCCTTACCAAGGTCTTCGAGAGAAGCGCCGATAACGAGACCACCCTCAGAGAATGCCGACTGAGTGCGGCCGTAAACGATTTGCAAGAAGAGCTCGCGCATAGCGGTGTTGATGGCATCGCACACGAGGTCGGTGTTGAGAGCCTCAAGGATAGTCTTGCCGGGAAGGATTTCAGAAGCCATAGCAGCTGAGTGAGTCATACCCGAGCAACCGATAGTCTCAACGAGAGCCTCTTGAATGATACCCTCTTTCACATTGAGAGTGAGCTTGCAAGCACCCTGCTGAGGAGCGCACCAGCCAATACCGTGGGTCAAGCCCGAAACGTCCTTAATTTCTTTAGATCTAACCCATTTTCCCTCCTCTGGGATAGGAGCTGAAGGGTGGTTAGCGCCCTTCTTTACGCAGCACATTTCCTGTACTTCATGTGAATAAACCATAATTCTTCTATTTTTTACTTAATAGTTATGTATATCTATAAAATTCAAGCTATTAGGGGATACATAATGTAGCCGAAGCGAGATTATGCACTTTCTCCAGTGTAAAATTAATTAAAAAGATGAAAATCTGCAACGCTTGGTGCAAATTTTAAATATTTTTTATATAATGTGTGGCTACAGTTGTTACTTTTGGCGGGTGTAGATGGTGAAACTGTCGCCTGAGATGAGGCAAAGGGTGTCGCCACGGAGTGACTCGATGCGGAATTTGAGTGTTGAGCCGATGATGGTGTCGGCGGTTTCGGTTTCGGCATCGATAGTGAGGGAGTCGCCCTTGATGCCCCATTTTTTCATCACAGTGCCGGGAGAATTGATTGCCTTGGCTGTCATGTCGGGGTTGAGAGTGAAGCCTTTCACGCTATCGGCAACGGGGCGGAGCCAGGTGCCTTCGAGAGTGGCAAAAGAGTCGATAGCGACGCTGTCGGAGTCGCAGGCAGCCGGCTTGCTTTTGGTATTTCCACCGCCACAAGATGCGAGGGCTGCAATAGCAATGGCGAATAATAATAACTTTTTCACGATTAATAATTTAATGTGTTTTGATACGCCCCAAATCGGTTATTTGGTAGTAGTGCGCCAATCGCCGATTTGGTTTTATGGGTGCAAAGTTACGCATAATAGTTGAAAATATGCCGTGCTATGAGGCGGAAAATGGCGTGTGGATAGAAAAAATCCCTGCACCGACGATGGTGCAGGGATTGCAAGCTGTGAGTTAGGATTATAATTGTATCTTATAATGCCGCCGATTTCTCAGAGGCAGATACGATATTCGTGATTACTTTCCGCCTTGCTCGTAGTAGAGAGTGCGTGAAGGCTGGTCGCACACTTCAGCCGGGCCGAAGTATTGGATAGGACCGGGATATACGTAGCAGGTGTTTTCAGCCCACTCGGCACGGTGCTGAGCAAACTTCTGGAACGGTGCACCATCGAGATCGACGAGAGCCTTTTGGATAACAGGCTTCATCTTACCGTTGCGACGCTCCATGTTCATCATCATAGTGATAGGAATACCACCGGCGATCCATTGAACAGAAGGCTTGGTGAGGTTGCGGATTGACGACATGTAGCCGGTAGCACCGCAGTTGATGAGCTGGGCAGCATTGTAACCAAGTGCGTAGCAGTAGTCGGCATCGAAGTTAGAAGGATCGGCGCAACGTCCCTCATATCCGAAGAAGTGGTGGAGGGCAGAGAACTTGCCAACGTACTCACCAGCCTCTTTCATAGCTTTGAGCTTCTTACCAACCATCTCGCTGAGGAGCTTCTCGGTCTCGATGAGCGATACCTGTACGTTTCCGTGCGGGTCGCGGTCGAGTGACAGTTGACGTGCAACGCCAACGGGGAGGCTCTCGAATGTAGCAGCGTTCTCGGCTGAAAGGTTAGCGATGACGAATGCACGCTGTGCGTCGGCATCGAGAGTAGCAAACTCTGGGCTGCGAGCGAGGAGGTCGTTAAGCTCGGCGATAAGAGCCTTCATTGCAGGAATGAACTCGATGAGGCCTTCGGGAATGAGGACAGTACCGAAGTTGTTGCCATTAGCAGCACGCTTAGCTACGACAGCAGCGATGTCGGCAACGATGTCGTTGAGAGTGAGCTTCTTTGCCTCAACTTCCTCAGAGATAATGCAGTAGTTAGGCTGAGTCTGGAGTGCACACTCAAGGGCGATGTGAGAAGCAGAGCGGCCCATGAGCTTTATGAAGTGCCAGTATTTCTTTGCAGAATTGCAGTCGCGCTGAATGTTGCCGATAACCTCAGAATAAACCTTGGTTGCAGTGTCGAAACCGAAAGAAGTCTCAATCAAGCCGTTCTTGAGGTCGCCGTCGATAGTCTTCGGGCAGCCGATAACCTGAACGCCGGCGTTCTTAGCCTTGTAGTACTCGGCGAGCACGCAAGCGTTGGTGTTAGAGTCGTCACCACCGATGATAACGAGAGCCTTGATGTCGAGCTCCTTGAGGATTTCGAGACCCTTTTCAAACTGCTCGGGCTCTTCGAGCTTAGTGCGGCCAGAGCCGATGATGTCGAAACCGCCGGTGTTGCGGTACTGGTCGATGATGTCGGCAGTAAGTTCCATATATTTGTGGTCAACGAGACCGCCGGGACCCATAAGGAAGCCGAAGAGGCGGCTGTCCTTGTTGATAGCCTTCACGCCATCGAAAAGTCCGCTAATCACATTGTGACCGCCGGGAGCCTGACCACCCGAAAGAATCACACCCACATTGATGGGGAGAGCTTTGCCGGTCTTAGAAGATTTCTCGAAAGTCAGTTCGGGAAGACCGTAGGTGTTGGGGAACAATTTCTTGATTTCATCTTGGTCGGCTACCGATTGAGTAGGCTCGCCTTCAACAGCTTTTACTGCTCCCCAAAGAGCTGAGGGCAATTTGGGTTGGTAAGCAGCGCGAGCTTTCTGTAATGCGCTCTTTTTTGTCATAGTCAAAATATATTTTGTAGATAAGTTTAAGCAATTTCGGTTGTTGCTGCAAATTTCGTAAAAATTTGGTAGTTCTGCAACAAAATATTAACTAAAATCACCACGGCAAGCGTGAAAAAATGCTATAAAGGCAAAGTGGTGCTATTTTTCATTATCGCCTACCACAACTATGGTGGCGTCGTCGGCGTGCAGATATTTCTGTGCCATCGCCATGAGTTCTTGTGGCGTAACTGAGCCTATCTCAGCTACTTGGCGGTTGAAGTAGTCGGGCGACACGCCGAAGAAGAGCGTGGAATCCACGTAGGAGGCGATAGAGAACGGCGTCTCAAGTGTCTTTGCCAAGTCACTCATAATGAATTGTTTCACCATGCTTAGCTCGTCGTCGGGGATAGGCTCGTGTGATAGGCGGTCGATTTCGCGGCGCACCTCGTCGATAAGAGGGCTGACGTAGGCGTTGTCGCACTCGGTGGCGATGGCGATGTTGGCACATGAGGCACGGCCGAGGAGGCTTGCAGTGATGCCGTAGGTGTAGCCCTTATCTTCGCGCACATTGCTCATGAGCCTGCTGCCGAAGTAGCCGCCAAGAGCCATAATGAGCACGCGGAGCTTGATGTAGTCGCTGTGGCTGCGCGGAGGGGCAGGGAGGAACATCGAGATGCCCGACTGCACGGCTCCGGGGTGGTGCAGCGATGAGAATCGTGTGTCGCTGCGGTTAATAGCAAAGGCGTGCGGCTCGGGTACACCATAACCGGCAGGGAGAGCCGCGAAAGTGTCGGTGACGAGGTTGAGAATCTCCCGGGTTATGCGCCCCGAAAGAACAATGGTGCAATTCTGAGGCTGATAGTAGCGGTGATGGAATGCACGGAGGTCGTCGGTCGATATGGCATCGAAGTGAGAATCGGTGATGTCGCGTGCGAGAGGGTGCGATTCGCCGAAGAAGAGTCGTGAAGCCTCAAGATTGGCAAGATACTTCACCTTGTCGCGTGCGGTGCGGTAGGCACTGCTCATTTTGGCTTTGGTGAGGGCAAACTCCTTCTCGGGGAAAGCCGGGTGCATAACGATGTCGGCAAACATTGGTAGAATGTCGGCAAAGCAGCGGTTGAGAGAGTGGAGGGTGATGGTAGTGTGGTGGTCGAGGCAACGCGAACCGAACCACGAGCCGCAGAAGTCGAGCTTCTCAGCCACATCTTGTGATGAATAGGTGGTGTTGCCGTGCATGGTCATCGAAGCCATGAGAGTGGCTTCCATAGGTTTCACTTCATCAAACGTGCCGCCGCCGAATGCCACCTCAATGCGGTTGATATCGTGAGCACCGCCATCAATCACGAAAATGCGCACTCCATTGGGCAGCACCAGCGGCTCATCGACGTTGAGGCGCATGGAGCTGAAGGAGTGTATGTCGGGCTGTCGTGAATAGTCGGGGATAGGATTATTTGCTACGCTGCACATAGAGCTGGGTGTTTTCGTACTTAGTGACTACAATAGGTTCGCCGGCATCGATAAAGTCGTGAACCGAAACGGCATCGAGCATAGTGCCCTCCACCTCAATCTTGCCGGCAGGACGTAGCACGGTGAGAGCCTTGCCCTGCTTGCCGAGGAAGCGAGCAACGTCGGTGGGAACGCCGATGTATCCATCATCAAGGTCCTGTTCCTTCTGCAGAGCCATATCGCGCATAGGTCCATCTTTGCGCAGGGCGTTGCCAAAGAACCAGATAGCAGCCACGAGCAGTGCGGTGGCAGCCAGAAGCACGAGCAGTATAGTCAATTCAAATGCCATAGTAGTCGGGTGGATAAATGATTATTATAATGTAGTTAGTGGTGCAAAATTACACATAATCTGCGAAAAAAGCGAAAAATTCATTTCTTTTTATTGCGGAGCCAGAGGGGGACAAGGGTGATGCCAATGATGAGATAGGCGTAGTAGCTGACGATGCGCCACACGAGCATTATCACCATGGCGAGGGTGGCTACGGGTATCATATCGGCATAATACAGGGTGAAAAGCCATTCTCCGAGTCCGCTGCCGCCGGGTGTGGGGCAGACCATGAGCACGAGCCACACCACAGCTTGCCGGGCAAAGACGAGCCAAAGATCGCTGCCGGGGAGGAGCCCC